>DATAWG010000043.1 GCA_036267355.1 Pirellulales bacterium
CGGCGATTTCATCGGACGGAAGCACGGTGGTGTTCACGTCGGCGTCGGGCCGTGATTTCACGATCAAACGCCTGGACAGGCAGACCGAAGTTGCGTGGCCCACCGGGCACGGCACGGCCGTCAAGCGAATTGCCTTGTCGCCGGATGGGCGAACGCTTGCATCCGTGGGCGAAGATTTGACGCTCCGCATTGCAACCATCGAAAGCCGAAAACTGATCCGAGTGGTGGAGCGGCCCAGTGGCGACGACGTACCCGGCAAAATGTGGTTCTCCCCGGACGGCACCAGGCTTTTCACGGTTGCCGCACCACACGCGATATCCATCCGAGTGTGGGGAGCCGCGGACGGCAATTCCCGCGGCGGCTCCGAATCGATACCTGCCGACCCCGACGCCCGTTTGATCGCCGTCTCCATGAACGCCCGGTTATACGCAACGAGGCTCGACTTCTCGGTGGATGTCGTTGACGCTAAGACGGGGGCAAGCATCGTGGGACTGGTGGGCAACACAGGTGCGATCTCCGCGCTATCGCTCTCCCCGGATGGCAAATTTGCCGCATCTGCGAACCCTTATTTCTCTGCGCAGTTACGTGTGTGGAACGTGGCAACGAACAGGCAAATCTGGAGCACACCGTTAGGTGCCTTGTCGCTCGCATTTGCGCCTGATGGACTGATGCTTGCCGCAAAGGACGGGCAGGGACATCTGAAATTTTTCGAGACGACGCGGGCCGCGAAATGCATCCGTTGGAAAACGCCGGGGGCCCGATTGGCCCGTTCGCATTCGCGCCGCGTAGCAAACGCCTCGCCACGGTCGTGCGCTCCGAACTCGTGCTCTGGGACATATGCAACGGTAATCGCGTTTGGTCGAAGGATCTGTCGGACACTGGCTTCAAGCACTTGGCGTTCGCACCTGACGAATCTGCGATCGTATTGTTCGGCACCAAGTGGTTATCAGCTGACGTCGGCGCGTCTGGTGGGGATCGGGGACAGCGAGGTGCCGGATTCGAGTGGGCTGGCCCGTTTTTCAGCGGGATCGGAAGGAGCGAATTCTGGATACAAGTGTGCGCCGGCAGCGATGGTTCGCTCAGACGCAGGGTTGGATGCGATGCGCTGAAATGGATCGGGTTCTCGGGCGACGGCACGCGGTTGTTCGGCGTCGGGACAACGGTCACTGGATGGCAATTCCCGACCGTCGCGTCTCCTGAGACGAGGCAGTTGGGCACGAAGTTCAAAGCGGTCGCCGTCTCGCCGGGTGGTGGGCTTATCGCAACGACCGCCGCAAATGACAGAATTGAGCTGCGCCGGCTCGCCCCGACCGGCGCCGCGATCGCCAGCCTCGGCCGCGGGACGGGGGATCTTTCATTCTCGACAGGCGGGGAACGGCTGGCCGTAGTCGATGATAACGCAATCGTTGTCTGGGACACCCGAGCGTGGCGGGGCAAGTAACGACAGTCACTCGTTGATAATTGGGGCATAATTGATTAATTCGGTCGCGGCGAGAGCCGCTAATTCAAACGGGGATCGTTCCATGAACACGATCTCCTTCATGGGAAGAAACCGCCCCGTGCGGAGGCGGTCGTGTGTGAACAACACAACCGCCCCTGCCACACGGCTGGGGCGAAATAGAAAACGTGGATGGCGAATCGACTACAGTACCGCAGTTGGTTAGGTAAGACCGCGCACCAACTCAGCAATCGCGGCCAGCCACCGCCAGACTTCACCATCGGAGTCTTGTTCCGCCAGCAATTCTGGCGTCATGCGGGCCGCGGCAGCGCGATTGAGCCATTGCTTGGCCTGATTTCGCAACCGCCGCCGGGCTCGCGCTGAAATGGAGAGCCAATCGCGATCGGAGCCTGGAATCAGAAACCGCCTTTGAACGACCACCTCGGCGACGTCGTCGCTGCCGCCAAACTCGGTCTGGATGCCGCTGGCCTCGAAAATGGCTCGCGGGTGAAGATAGTTCTCCCTGAATCTTTTGTCGGTGACGAAGGCGCGGCATCCAAAGCGCTCGACGTCATCATCCGATCGAGCGATGCGGCTCATTGTGCCGCCATCACCGTGATTCCAACGACACGCGCGCCAATGTCGGCCGACCAAGGGCGCCCATTGACCGACGATCGATCCGCAAACTAACGTAGCGATTGGCTAAAGCGAAATTGTTGCTGGGAAGGTTGGTCATGCGTGTAATGCAGTTGGCACGACCGCCAATGGTCGCGCGCATCAAGCTGCTGATCGGCACGGTCTTGATGGGTGCTGCGCTGATGGGTGCTGCGCTGACACCCATGCCGACAGAGCCGCTACTAGCCGACCAGCCGGCCGCTCCTCGCCCAGCTCCAGCGAGCGGCTCCGCATCTGCTGCATCAGCCGGCGACAATCGCCCGTTCGTCCATCCTGGCCTGTTGCACAACGACGACGATTTTCGCCGGATGGCGGCCGCGGTGCATGTCGGGCGGGAACCGTGGATGTCGGGCTGGAACAAGCTCACGGCCAACAAGCATGCGCAGCTGTCGTATCGGCCGCGCCCCGTGGCGATCATCGTTCGCGGCCGTTCCTCGGAACCGGAGAATTATCCCGCGCTTTATAACGACATTGCCGCGGCTTATGCGTGCGCCCTGCGATGGCGAATCTCCGGCGATCGGGCGTATGCCTTCAAGGCGGTCGAAATCCTCAATGCTTGGTCTTCCACATTGACGGAGGTCCGCGGCAGCTCCGACCGTTTTCTGGCCGCCGGCATTTACGGCTACGAGTTGGCTAACGCCGGAGAAATCATGCGCACGTTTGAGGGCTGGAAGCCCGACGACTTTCACCGCTTTCAGCAGATGATGCTCCGCGTCTTTTACCCGCTGAACACGGATTTTCTGGCGCGGCACAACGGCACCGCGGTCGACCACTATTGGGCGAATTGGGACTTGTGCAACATGGCGTCGGAGATGGCCATCGGCGTGCTCTGCGACAAGCGGTCGATCTACAACGAGGCTGTCGAGTATTTCAAAAAGGGCGCCGGCAATGGCGCAATCAAGCACGCAGTGGTTTGCCTTCATCCAGGCGGTCTCGGCCAGTGGCAGGAAGCGGGGCGCGACCAAGGCCACTCGACGATGGGCATCGGACTGATGGGCACCCTTTGCGAAATGGCATGGAAGCAAGGGGACGATCTCTACGGCTACGACGACAATCGCTTTCTCGCAGGCTGCGAATACGTGGCGAAATACAATCTCGGAGAGAACGTGCCGTTCCAAGCGGTGCTCGTCTCTAAAAAGCACTACACGGCCGTTAGCCCGACTGCCCGCGGCATCGTTCGCCCCGTGTGGGCATTGGTTTATAACCACTACGTGAAGCGCGAGGGTCGATCGGCGCCGTATACGACGAAGATGATGCAGCATGTGGCGCCGGAAGGAGGCGGCGGAGATTACGGGCCCAACAGCGGCAGCTTCGATCAACTCGGCTACGGCACGTTGACATGCACGTTGCCCTAATCCAGCCATACCGGTCGCTCGAAAGATCCCTACCTGAAACGTGTGCTGGCGGCGGCGCTTCGGAGTCGCCGCATTGTGCCGCATACGGGGCTTACCTCGGATGCCGACGACGGATGGCACCACGTTGGCACCACGGTGGCACCGCCGTTCGCACGACCAGCCGTCCACGCCACCTGGTTGTTGCGTCCTGAAGCTGTGTCGTACAATAAGCGTTCGCCGTATCAACAGCAGGTCGGGCATAGCGAAGGGTCGACAATGCCGAGCGCCATCGCTTCGCAAGCGATTCGAGCCCTGAGCCTGTTCCAGATCGCGGCCAGCTGGATCGTGGCGCTGGCCGCTCCTGCTCGGGCAGCCGATCAATCTTTCGACGTGATCGTCACGGCGACCTCGGCACGCGTCATGGCCGGCGAGAAGCCGATCGGCGAAGTTCCGACGGACACGCGGCTCACGGTCAGCCAAACCAACGGCGATTGGTATCTGATCAACCTGCCGAGCACGAACCCGCCGCAGCAGGGCTGGATTCGCAAGGGCGACGTTCGCCTGGCAACGGCGGCCGCGGCCGGCACGCAACTCACGCCCGAGGAACAGGAGCAGCTCAAGCTGCGCGACAGGCTGGACCACGAAACGGACCAACTTCGCATTGCCGAAAAGTTCGACGAAGCCATTGTCGCGGCCGAGAAAATGTCGGCCATCGAGCGGACGGTGCCGAGTGGGTTCCTTTCGGGCGTTAGCGGGTCGGTGCGTGCGGGGTGACGCGATCCTGCGGTTCGGTACGAACGAGGGGATAACGATGAATCCGTTCTCCGTTAGATCGCCGATTGGTGCGCCGAGCGGCTGGCTTCCGGCCGGTTTTGCCGCGGCGCTGCTCGGCGCGGCGTGCGGTTTCGCCGCTTTGGGTGTCGGAGGCGCATTCGGCGCGAACGGGTTGCCCGATCCGCCGAAGCGCGTTCGCCCGGCGCCGACGGCCGACCATCCGACGAACCCCGCGGTTCGCGCCCGGCTGAAGTTGGCTGGGCCGCCGGAAAAAGTCGTCGAGCTCGATTTGAGCAA
The DNA here is from genome assembly GCA_036267355.1 of Pirellulales bacterium. NCBI lineage: Bacteria > Pseudomonadati > Planctomycetota > Planctomycetia > Pirellulales > Pirellulales bacterium. The sequence continues at coordinate 4,519 of DATAWG010000043.1, forward strand.
CGCCGATCTCAGCGATGCTGACCTCCGGCAGGCACAGCTATGGCTGCTGCATGAAGGCCTGAAGCGAACCGACGAGATGCATGGCTTGGAACTGGCCGCTGAGCCGGGCGAAGCGGTGCCGCAAGTGAACGAACTCTCCCCGCGCTTTTGGGCCGCCTTTGAATTGAGCGGCGATTGGCGCTGACTTGGCCGCCCAGCATCATGCGTCGGTCTCTCGTGTCGGAGGAGGCGGCGATTGCGGCGGCTAGCGATCGGGTTAGGTTTGATACACCCATGCTATGCATGGGCAGTCTCCGCTTGGCGACGACGATCCGCACGCAGCTTGACAAACCAGTCGTGGTTGAACAGATTCAGGAAGCGAACGAACCGACGGCAGCGAGGTTCGACGAACTGCGATTGCGTTTGACGCGTCCTTGGCGCCGCGAGTTTCCGCTCCCACCGCTTTCCCCCCTTCCAGGGCGCATTTGCGCCCTGCCGGCCTGCCCCAGGATCTCGTGCCATGAAGTGCCTTCTCGGCGTCCTGCTCTCTTTCTGGTTCGCTGGCGCGGCTTACGCTGCCGATTATGTATGGTTGGAAGGAGAGAATCCGACTTCCAAGAACTTTCCCTGCGGCCCGGCCGGCGTGGAACGGCCCCAGTTGCTCTCCGGCGAAAAGTGGCTCGCCCTAAGCCTGGATGCCGCCAGAATCGAAAAGGAGTATCCCAAAGAAGGCATCCTCCTCGGCTACAACTTTCAAGCGCCGTCGGCGGGCAACTATGAAATCTGGAACCGGGTCGGCATGGAGTCGTCGCGGACCACGTTTGATTGGCGGATCGATCGCGGCGCATGGCAAACCGTCGGATCGCAAGAACTGAGCAGCGACTTGACGGAAGTCGGATTTTGGAACGACGTCGGTTGGCTTGAGATGGGTCGGGATGAGTTATCGGCGGGCAAACATTCGCTCGAAATCCGGCTGACGCCGAGCTTCAAGGAGGACGGCCGCAAGAAGGTCGCCGACAAGATTCTTTACTACTCCGACGCAATTTGCATTTCAAAGGGCCCTTTTCGGCCGAACGGCAAATTCAAGCCGGACGACGACTGGCAAACGGAATCCGACAAGGAGGCAGCGCGGCACGTGTTCAAGCTCGCTTCCGCTGCATCGGCGGCAGGCGAACGCGTCGATCTACCACTCGATGGCCTCTGGCAAGTGTGCCGCTTCGACGAGCAACAGATCGTCGATCGGGCCGGACCGACGAAAAATCTTCCCGACATGGCCACGGCCCGTTGGATGTCGATTCCCGTGCCGGGCAATAAGTTCGAGGTGCGGCCCGAATTGCGGTTTTGCCATCGTTTTGTTTACCGCACGCGCGTCGACGTTCCGGCCGACTTGAAGCGACGCTCGTTCGTCTTGCGGTTTCCATCCCAGAGCCTGATCAGCAGTGTCATTGTGAATGGAGAGTTTTGCGGTTGGACGAAGGCCCCGTTTGCCACATGGAACTGCGACATTACTCGTGCCGTCCGGCCGGGCCAGATCAATGAAATTGCCGTTGCCGTCAAAGATTCGTACTACGCCTTCAGCGAAAAAAAGGCCGGCAAAAACCCTCGCCTGTTGTTCAACGAGCCCGTGGCCTGGATGGGCGCGCAGAACTGGGTCAACCAGTATTTTGATTTCCCGATCGGGAGCGCCGACTACGGCGGGAAGTCGGGCATCTTAGCCACGCCTCGTCTGATCGTCGCCGGCGAAGTGTATGCCGCCGACGTGTTTGCAAAGCCGTCGGTTCGCAAGAAACAACTCGGCTTGGAGTTGACGCTGGTCAATAATTCGTCGGAGGACCGCACGGTCGATATTGCAAACGTTGCCCGATTGCTTGCCGGCGAACATTCGACGAAGTCGTTTCCAATCCACACGGTCACGATTCCTGCCGGGCGGGAACAGGTCGTCGAGATCGACGAACCGTGGGCAGATCCGCGATTGTGGTGGCCGGATGATCCGGCGATTTACGCCTTGACCACCCGCATCGAAATTCGCGGCCGGGCCATCGACGTTCGGCGAACCAACTTCGGCTTTCGCGAATGGCAGTGGAGCGGCCAGCAGTTCAAGCTCAACGGGGTGCCGTGGCAGCTTTGGGCGGATTGCACCCTCAGCGATGGCGGAAAGAATCCGGAGGGGGCCATCGCCGTGTGGAAATCGCACGGCCAGAACACGTGGCGATTCTGGGGCCGGCAATTCGGCGGCCTCGACGAGCAACAAGCGCTCGATCTCATGGACCAACGCGGCATCATCGTTCGCCGCAGCGGCATCTTCGACGGCGAGGGGGCCAACTATCTCCATCAACTGGCCAACGGCACGGAACTGTTCGACAACTGGATCGACCAGCTTAAGGCAATGGTCAAAGAGGAACGCAATCACCCGTCGATTCTCATCTGGTCGATCGAAAACGAGATCACGTTCATCAATTCCCGCAACCTCGGCTTGCAGCAACAAGTCGAGCCGCAGATCGAGCGAGGCGCCCGAGCAGTGATGGCGCTCGATCCGACCCGTCCGGCAATGACCGACGGCGGCAATTGCCTCGTGGATGAATCGCTGCCGGTCAACGGCGTCCACTATCAGGAGAGCTTCTGGCGCGACTATCCCGACGAAGCATACACCTTGGCAAAGGCCACCATCGCGCATGAAAGGCCCGTGATTGCCTGGGGCAAAGTGCTGTGGCGGCTTGTGCCGGATCGCCCGATTTTCATGGGCGAGTCGTATTTCGTGCGCGGCAATACGCCCGGGGCGTTCAGTCAGTTCGGCGGGGAAGGTTGCTTCGCAGGCTGGGGACCAGCGACGCAACAAGGCGCCGGTCTGTTGGCGAAGATGCTCGCCGAGGGCTACCGCTGGCACGGCGTCGCGGCGCAGCATTTTTGGTTCGGCGCCGACGAAGCCTCGCTCCACTACAACTCTTGGAAGCCGGTGTGCGTGCTCTGTCGCGAATGGAACTGGACATTCGGCGGCGGCAACACCGTTTCCCGCACCCTCAAAGTGTTCAATGACACGCATTACAGCGATCCGATCGAAATGGACTGGGAATTGCGTCTCGACGGAAAACGTGCGGCCGGCGAGACGAAGATATTCAAGCTCGAGCCGGGACAGCATCAAGAAGAGACGATCGCGGTCGCCATTCCCAAGCTGGCCCATCGAACGGCAGGCGAATTCGTGCTCACTTGCCGCCGCAAAGGGGAACAAGTTTTCCGCGAGGTGAAAACCGTGGCTGTGCTGGTTCCCGACGAGGGACCGAAGCCGGCGATCGCTGCCCAAGATTTGGTCGTGATCGATCCCTCGGGTACGGCAAAGGCGCGGCTGCGAAACCGCGGCATCGCATTCACGGAAGCCCAGGGAATTGCCGACGTGCCCGACCACGCGCGTGTGGTGCTGGTCGGCCACGATGCAATTTCTGCGCGCGATGCGACCGACCCGCGTTGGCTTGCTCTCGCGGCGCGCGGAGTCCGGCTGCTTGTGCTCGAACAGGAACATCCGCTTCGGTTCCAAGCGCTGCCCGCCGATCTGACGCCGACCGACTATGTGGGCCGCATCGCGTTCATGGAAAATCCCGAGCATCCCGCGTTCGCCGGTTTGGCGCCGGCCGACTTCATGACATGGTCTGGCGATCATGTGGTTTATCGGAATGTCTACAAGAAGGCCAGTCGCGGCGCCGTGTCACTGGCTCATTGCGATGAGCAGCTTGGTTTCTCGGCAATCGCCGAATGCCCGGTGAATGCGGGGCTGATGGTGCTGTGCCAAATGGTGGTGGGCGAGAAGCTGGCCACGGATCCGGTTGCTCAGCGCTTGTTCGACAACCTGTTGGCGTATTGCGACGGCTACCGGCTCGTGGAGAAAAGCACCGCCGTGGCGATGGAACCGAAAAGTCCGGCCGCGAAAATGTTGGCCGATTCGGGCCTGAAGTTCGATCTCGCCGACGATCCGCTTGCCGCGATGGCCGACGGCAAGCATCAAATCGTCGTCTTTGATGCCACGCCGAAGCATCTCGAGTCGCTGGCGGCGGCGGCCGACCGTGTGCGTGATTTCACGACTCGAGGCGGTTGGCTGATGGCCTGGGGCCTGACGCCCGACGGGCTCGCGGGCTTCAACCGGCTTGTGGGCGTCAAGCATTTGATCCGACCCTTTGAATTGGAACGCGTCAATCTGCCGGCGGTCCGCGATTCGATTTTGTCGGGTGTTACGTCCCGCGATGTGACGATGGAATCGGGCGAACAGATGTTTCCTTGGGCCGGCGACAAATACCTGGTCGACGACGAATTCACGAACATCGTCGATTTGGACGACATCGCTCCCTTCTGCGAAATCCCCGGAGAGAAGGCCGGGGACTTGGCGGCCGCTCGCGCCGCCGGACCCGGCTGGGCTCGCAACGCCGTCAACGGCTTTACCAGTGCCGATAGTTGGAAATTGATCCACTACATGGACACGAAGAATCCATCGATCATGTTGAACCTCCCTCGCGAGGAAACGATCAAACAGTTGCGTATCGTGCTCAACATTCACTATGCGGTGGCCACCAAGCTGCACCTGTTGTTTGACGACGATCCACGGCCGGTCGTGCTGGCGACAAAGCCGACCGCCGAACTGCAGGAGTTCTCGATCGAGCCGCGGAAGTGCCGCCGGCTTGTCGTGCGGTTGGCCGAATTCAACAAAGCGGAAAAGGTCACCGGCATCGACAACCTATGGCTTCGCGTCGAGCGGCCATCGGATTGGCCGCGGCGCGTGCGGCCGCTGTTGAATATCGGCGGCTTGATCAAATATCCAATGGGGCAAGGCGGGATCGTACTCAATCAACTGCGAATCAAGCCATCGGAGGCGGTGCCGGTCAATGCCGAGAAAAAGCAAGCCATCGTGGTCACGCTGCTGCGCAACCTGCACGCAAAATTCGCCGGCGGCCGCATCCTCACCACCGCCAATCTGAAGTTCAATCCGCTCCCGCTGGAAGAGCAATGCAATCAATATCTCACCAAAGATCGCGGCTGGTTTGAGGGCGGGCGCGACATCGCGCATCTTGCCGTCGGAAAGCAGGAGTTTTGCGGAGTGTCGTACCTGATCCGCGACTTTCGCACCTCGCCCGCGCCGGCGTGCGTGATGTTGGCTGGCCCAGGCACCCGCGGACAGCTTCCGCAGCTCGTTCGCGGACTTAAGGCCGATTGCAAGGCCGATGTGCTGTATTTCCTGCACACATTCAATCGCACGGCCGATTGGCATCGTGATCGCCCGGATCAGCCGGCGCCGATGCTTTTCAAATACGTCGTCCACTACAGCGACGGCACGACGGCCGACGTGCCGGTGAGATACGGCGAGGGGGCCGATCACTGGATTTCGCGCGAGCCGACGGGCCTCAGCGCCGCCGCAATCGCGTGGGCGGCGCCGTTTCCCGGCGACAAGTCGGGCGAGCAGGCCGTGGTGTATCAGTTCGCCTGGGCCAATCCCCATCCGCAATCGACAATTTCGAGCATCGATCTTTCGTATGGCCCAGAGGGCAGCCGCTTCGGCGCGCCCGCCTTGCTCGCAATAACCGCCGCTACGGAAGTTAAGTGACCGCTTGGAGCCGACGATCTTTGCGGCGCCCCCCTGTTTTGATCTCGACGATTGAGGAGAGGTTTCGTGAGCTTGCCTGCATCATCCCGTCGTCTCGCTTGGGCCGCTACTTTCTGCCTGATCTTGCTGCTACCCGCCGTTGCGGCAGCCGAAGAGAAATTCGTGCAGTTGGAGCCGATGCAGGCGCGATTCGGCATTGCCGTGGATGCCGAGGGAAAACGCATCACACTCATCGGCAACGACTACCTCGTCTTCGATGCGAACGGGCATCAGCAGAAAACGCTCGGCATTTTTCATTGGGGCACCGGCATCATCAGGTTGGTGCCGCTGGCAGATGGCAGAGCGATTAGCTGCACAAGAGGTCTAAGGCCGAGCGTCGACATGCTCCGCCCCGACGGTTCGACGCAATCGAATCTCGTTTCCGGTGGAGGGGATGATAAATCGCTGCATGGCGATATCAATTGGTCGAGCCCGCACGATATGGCTGTCGACGTAAAGGAGGGCCGCATTTTCGTCGTCGAGGAAACCCATCCCGACAATTCGGGCGGCGGCAAAACACCCGACCCTCAATGGGCGCGCGTGGGGATGTGGGATTTCGCTGGAAAATATCTCGGTGATATTTATCGCTACGACGCCAAATCGCCCCGCGCCGCGCAGGAGGACGATAAGCGTGCGGATCTCGTCAATATGGCCGTCGATCCGCAGCGCCAGCGCGTGTTTCTGACATGCGCGGATAACGCTCACAAGAAGGGCGTGTCGCTACTGGCATTCGACTATTCGGGGCGTCTGTTGGGGCAGGCTCCGGTCCTCAATTTTGCGAACGATAACGGCAGCATGGCCGTTTTGAACAACGGCAATGTGATTTATTCCTATGGCGGAGATAAGCAGATCCACGTTCTTTCACCGGACCTGAAGCCGCTGCCGCCAATCGCATTCCCCGCCAAAGCGATGCGGAAAGACGGCTACGGCCCGGGCGTTCGACAATTCGCCGTCGATGGCGCAGGCCGGCTCTACGCAAGCGTTGCCGCGCCGGAGATCGTCTTCATCCGCTGGTCGCCCGATTTCCAATCCGGCGACGTCTTCTCGATCAAACATCTCCAGATCGACGCATCCTTTCCTGAGACGGCCGAGGCGGGCAAACCATTTTCGATCGCTGCCGACGCAAGCGGCGACCCAAAACCGAGCGGAAACGATTGGACCGTGCTGGCCCGGCCGTGCGATGGCCATGATCTCGACTGGCGGCATCTGGCCGCCCGATACAACGGCAAGGAATTGAGTGTCGAAGCGCCGGCCGCTTTTTCTGGCTTCTACGATGTGGTCGTCCGCTACGGCAAAGGCGAAATCGCTCGCACCAATCGCGAGAACGATCCATTCGTGCAACGGCGCCTCTTGTTCGTCCCGCAGCATGCCGCAGGCTCGGTCGCGGCATTCACTCCCAACGGACGCCGCGCTTTTCGCCAAGGAGAAACCATTCCTTTGCAAATCGTCTGCCGCGGCGCAAAGAATGGCGATCGGAGGGTCGCACTGCGCCTGATCGACGGCAAGGGCGCGGAAATCAAAATTGCCCAGGTCAAAGTCGCGCAATCGGACACCGAGGCGAAACCGGCAAACGCGCATGCCGATCGCCTGAGGGCCGTGGAAATGCCCGCGCCGTTCACGCGGCGATTGCTTCCAGGCACCTACACTCTCGCGCCGCAGTCCGACGGCCTGGCAAGCTATCCTTTGCAACTCGATATTGCCGCCGGCTATGCCGATTCTCCGATGCAGCGCATCCTCTACCACGAATACGGCTTTTCCGCCGTGGCCGGCGCAAGGAGTTATCAGGATACGCCGGAGCGGATGAACTATCTGCGCGACTACGTCAAGGCAGTTCACGATTGGGGCTTCACGCGCGAGACCGATCGCATGGCGGAATCGAAGAAAGGGCAACTCGACGCCTGGCGACGCGACGCACACGGAAACATGAACGATCCATCGCTCGCGCCGCCGGAATACTACGACGTTCTGCCGCAAGGCGGCACGCCCGAAAACGATTACTATCTCGACCGGGCCGTCGCCGCCGGAATCGTTCACGACAGCCATCTTTCCCACCATTGCGAAGCGCTTCGCTTCCGCGACTTCTGGCTGAACCGCTACGACACCGATCTGCAGCGCTTCGTGCAATGGGCTGGGCGGTATCCATCTCATCTCGGCCTGAACTATCACGACGAAGACTTTTGGGGCGATTGGGACAGCTCTTGGACGAGCGATGACAAAGCGTGGCTGGACAATGCCGCGCAAAGGCTTGGTTCGAAAAATGCCGCTTGGGTCGCCGCCTTGCGAACGATGTACGACAGCTACAACGCCGCGGTCCATGCCGCCAATCCAAATTCGCACGTGACCTGCACTCCCATGTGGCAAGGCGGACTCGACGACGGAACCTATCCGCCGCAGAATTTCAAGAACATGTCGGAATCGTTCACGCACTATCTCACCGAGGGCGTGCAGCAGCCGTGGTATGTGCTCCATTCGCTGGAATCGTTCCGCCGGCCAAACCTGCCGCTGATGGGCGTGGTCGACGATGCCCATAACGGCGCGGGCGGCGAAATCGTCATGAAAAACGAAATGCTTTCGCTTTGCCGCGGGGTGCAAGGCGTGGGCATCTCCTTCACCGCGCCGCTGGACGCCCCGGGCTCGAATAACGATGCCCGAGGGGCCGATGTCTACCGCACGATCAATCGGCTGGCAAAGTGGTATGGCCCGATCTTCGCCGAAACCACGCCCGTGAATGAAGCGGCGGTGCTCTATTCCACTACGCAAGCCGGCACCGAGAGGAATCAAAGTTGGGATGGCCACCACTGGGGATCCGTCTATGGCACGCTCGGTGCTCTGATGATGGCCGGCGTTCAGGCGAATATCGTCTACGAAGAAGATGCGATGGCGGGCTGGCTGCTTGCCGACGGGCGGCCGCGTTATCCAATGCTCTTTCTCGTGGACCAAAAAGCCGAGTTGCCCCCAGCGGTCCGGCATGCGATCGATGCTTTCGTGAGCGCCGGCGGCCGGGTGTTCGTCGATTCGGACAGCTCCGATTTTCCGCATGCGACTCGGCTCTCTTTTCCGTGCTTTATTCCGGCGGGTGCAGGATTCGCAAACGATTCGTGCTACGTCACCATGTCGCCGAAGTTCGAGTCGCTGGCGGCCAAGCTGAAACAGGCCGTCGCGCGGTTCCGGAAATTTCCCCTCGACACCGACGATCCGTGGATCGAACGCGGCTTGTTCGATGGAGCAGGGATCCGCTATATCGCCCTGGCAGCCGAAACCCGCCCGTTCCCCTGGTACGGCGGAATGACCTACGATTTCTCCGCGAATTACACGCGCATCGTGCAGCCGCGCACGGTTGATCTCGCATTTCCTGCCCAAGCGGCGAGCGACGCCGGCGGAGGCAAGCCCACGCTCTATGACGTGTTCGATCACGAAATCGTGCAACCGGAAACAGAAGGCGACAAACTTCACCTGAACGTAAACCTGCGGCAGTTTTCCGGCCGATTGTATGCAATCGCGCCGCGGCCGCTTGCGGCGCCCCTGGTGCAGCCGATTCTGCATGGCGACCGGCTGAATCTAAACGTGCGGCTGATGGACCAATCGGGCCCATTGGCAGCGCAAGCGCCGCTACGAATTCGGATTTATAACGAGCGTTCGCGAGCGGTCGACGAATATCGCGGCACGTCGCGCGACGGCACGTTCCACGAGGCCATCTATGTTCCTGCCGGAAATTGGACGCTGACGGTAACCGAGTTGCTTGGCGGCCGAGCCGCCAGCGGCGCATTCACGGTCCGCGAGCCGCTAGCGGAGATGATCGTCGCTCGGCCGGATGTCGAAACATTCCGGGCAAGCCAATTGACAAGCCTGCTCGCTGGCGCGAAATCGGACCGCATCACGCTTTTGCTTCCGTCGAAAGAGCTGCTAAGCGAAAAGCAAGTGGCCGCGCTCTCGGCCGCGCTCGAATCCCGCGGCATTGCGTTGGCTGTCAATTCCCCGCTCGATAAACCGCTGCCGAGTGAACCCCAACGAGGCCTGTTTCTCACGGCTGGAATTGCCGGGAGCAACATGGGGCCATTGTTGAACAATGCGCGTGACGGTGGCTTGGCGCCGCTCTTGATTTCGCGAAACGTTCCCGGCGCCGGCCGAGGGTTCATCACCCCGCTCTATGCCCCGCGTGGGTACGGCGAAAATGCCATCGCCCTTGTCGGAGGCGACGCTGCGGGACTGGGTAAGACAGTCGATGCGTTTTGCGAACAACTCGCGAAAGAAGATTTTGCAGCGCCGGAAGCCATACGGGATTCTGATAAAATTCCCGAGCCCGGGGTTGTGATCAACTGCGAGCCGGATGCCAAGGCGGCGTCGTTGCCCCGGCTCGCCGATATGGTCGGTCCGCGTTTGAGCCGCATCGCGACTTCGAACAACAGTCCGAATATCGCCGTGGCGGCGACGGGTTTCGGCAAGAACCTGGCGGTCGTCAAGGATCTGGGCACAAGCGGGCAGCTCGTTTTCGCGAAGCGAATCGGAGCAAGTGAGACAAACGACAGCCTGTTCGTCAGTCCCGACGGCCGTTACGCGGGCCTTTCGGCACGCGAATTGACGCGCTGCGGAGAGGCGTTTCACCTGGTTGACGCGAATGATCAATCCGAACAGATCTTCGCGGCATTTGGCGATATGGCCTCACGGCACCATCACTTCGCTGCGTCGAGCGATGGCAAGTTCGTCCTCGCGGTCGGCACCTACGGCGTCGTCTGTTGGAAGCGCGGCGCGGGCGAGTGGAAAGAAGCCTGGGCCGACGACTACTGGAAATCGTTCAACAAGCTCTCCTGGCCGATCTCCGACACGGACGAACGAATTCCGACATTTCATGCTTACATTCCCGAAGGGGCAAACTACGCGCTGGTGGTGTTCAGCGAGACCGGCGACAACGGCTGGGTGACTCCCGACCATCACTACAAGGCCTCGCTCGCGGCCTACAACTTGGCCGACGGCCGCAAGCGATGGCAATTCGACATTCCGATTCCCGATGCACAACTCTTCCCGACGCTCTACGCGAGCCCCGACGGCCGGCATCTGCTGGTCAAGATTCAAAACGGAAGTTGGAATGCCGTGTCGTACGCGTTTTACCTCCTGAATCCGGACAGCGGCGCGCAAGGCGCGTCGTGGACCAAGCAAGCCAGCCCGCAGGTGATCGCCGTGGGCAACGACGCCGGAATGATTGCCCAGCTCTTTTCCGGGCGGCAACTGGAATTGCGTGCAAACGACGGAAGCGTGAAATTCGATCAGCTTTGGAGCGGCGCGGATCCGGTAAGCCTGGTGTTTTCGAGCGACGGCAGAGAACTCTACGTCGCCGACGATGCGGACCGCCTGTCGTGCATCTCGCTCGACGGTGAATTGAAGTGGCAGGTCGCCGTGGGTGCGGTGTCGCAGCTTGCCGTCAGCGGCTCGCGGATCTATGCCGCGGGGTGGGATGGGCGGGTACGCGCGGTTTCCGCGGAAGGCAAGCTTTTGTGGACTCTCGACTGCACCCCCGGAATGGATTCGGTCGATCCACTCGGCGAGATTGTTCGAGCCGGCGAAAATAGCCGGGCCGCCGTCTGCGCAGCCGAGCGGCCCTCCACCAGCACCGCCGAAACTCCGCCGGGACAAGATCTCGTCGCCGCGGGATTGGTGAATTTCAGCGGCGAAAAGGTCGAAGGGGATGCGATCGAGGCGCTCCGGAATCGCAAGGCAACGAAGTCCGAAAAGCCGTTGGTTTCCATTAACCAACTCCGGCAAGACATGCTCACCGGTCAACAAGCCCAAATCATTCTCGAATTTGCCAAACCCACCGACGTCGGCACGCTCACGGTGCGCGAAAATCGGCATCATCCCGAGGCGTATCCGACCGATTCGTTCATCGGTGTCTGGAATGAATCGAACAAACGGTGGGAAACGGCAAAACGCGGCGTGTTTCTTCGCGGGCCGGTGAATACCTACGCATTGAACTTAAAGGGCGTAACCAAGCTGCTCTATTGTCCCTGGAACAGCTACGGACACAACTTCTACACCACACACATCGAAGTTCGTCTACCCGACGCTAAAGATGGCTACCAACAAAATTTCGATCGGCTTGCCGCCGGGCCAATTTCGGGGCAAGATTTTTGGAAAGCCGACCCGCGCGATCGCGTGGTCGCCAACCCATCCGGCGGCCAGATGTTGAAAGTGCTCAAAGGCGCCGAACGGCCGATGGCCTTCAACACCGATCCGGCATTCACCAAACAGTCGGTGTCGTTCGATTTCATGTTCAATCGCACGATCAATGATCCCACGTTTGCAGTGAGCAGCGGGGTGCGGCAACTCTTCCACGGGTTCACTCTTTGCGGGCCCGATCCCGAGCAAACGTTCCGCTTCGGCTACGAAGGGGCCAGAAATCCAAAAGAAGCGTGGATCAACAGCCTCCGCCTGGGCAATACCTCCAGCCCGAACACGATCCTTCCGCACGTCTGGTATCGGGCCGAGATCACTCTGGACCGCCAGGCGGGCTCATTCGATTTCAAGGTCACCGAGAAGGACACCGGCAAACTCTACTGGCACCCAAACCCGACGCCGTGCGGTAAATGGCGGCCCGACGGTCGCGGGATGAACGTCATCCAATTCAACGCGCAAGACCATGAGTCGGACGAGGGCGGTTTTTTTATCGACAACATCGAGCTGCGGCCGGTTAAAACGACATCCGCCAAATAATCCCGGGCAGCTTTGCTCCGGTTGCGGTAACGTCTGTCGCTCGGTACTCCGCAGCAGATGAAGATTCCATTCTTGCGAGGATCATCGAATATCACCTCGCGGCCTTGCCGCGACCAAAGTAGCAGGCACACTCCGTGTGCCGTCTGCCCCGCACTTGTGCGTGGCGCACCGCGGAGCGCCGACGGCACACGGAGTGTGCCTGCTACGATGGAGCGGTCTCGGCGCGCATTGCAAAGAATTTGAACCTTAGCAGTATGGGGAGCACGCAAACGAATAAGCAACGCGGCCTTTGGCCGCGACCAAAGTAGCAGGCACACTCCGTGTGCCGTCTGCCCCGCACTTGTGCATGGCGCACCGCGGAGCGCCGACGGCACACGGAGTGTGCCTGCTACGATGGAACAGTCTCGGCGCGCATTGCAAAGAATTTGAACCTTATCAATATAGGGAGCACGCAAACGAATGTGGAAACATGCGAAGTTCGTGATGGGCATTTTGGCTAGCGTGCTGCTCTTCGCCGCCACCGCGTTTGCGGCCGAGCCGACGGCAAAACCGCCCTCTCCGGCCGGCCAATGGGATGCGATGCGGTCGATCGTGCCGCAGCAATATCTTTGCCATTTCACGCGTGAACCGATCGCCGTCGATGGCCGAGCGCGGGAGGCGGCTTGGCGCTCGGCCCCGTGGACGGCAGATTTCGTCGATATCGAAGCCTCCGCGCGTCCACGACCGCGCTTTCGCACCCGGGCCAAAATGCTCTGGGACGAAAAGTGTTTCTACGTCTACGCCGAGCTCGATGAGCCGCATGTCTGGGCGACGATCACCAAGAGGAACGATGTCATGTTTCAGGACAACGATTTCGAAGTGTTCATCGACCCGGAAGGGACAAACCATCACTACCACGAATTCGAGATCAACGCGCTCGGCACGATTTGGGAATTGAGCCTGGACAAACCGTATCGCGACGGAGGCCCGATCCACAATCCCGACAATTTGCCCGGCCTGCGCTCGGCCGTGCACGTGCGCGGCACGCTCAACAATCCTTCGGATACAGATCAAGGCTGGTCGGTCGAAATCGCGTTTCCATGGGCAGAACTCAAGAAATTCGCTCCGCATGCGGCCAGTCCGCCACGCGAAGGCGACACCTGGCGAGTCGATTTCTCGCGCGTCGAATGGATGGCCGATATTATCGACGGCACATATCGGAAGGTTCCAAAACGGGCGGAAGACAATTGGGTTTGGTCGCCGCCGGGTATCATCAACATGCATGCGCCCGAGCGATGGGGCCGGGTGCAGTTTACACGGCTGCCGCCGCGGCAAGGCACCTTCCAACCCGATCCGACGGCGGCCGCTCGCGACCTGCTGATGGAAGTCTACTATCGGCAACACGTTTTCCACGATCAGCATAAACGCTACGCCGCGACGCTCGCCGAGCTACGATATTCTCCAGCGAACGAACCGGGTATTGCCGCCGGCTCGTTGCGAATCGAACCGAGCGCAAGCGGCTTCGTCGCAACCGTAGCCGCAAAGCTGCCCGATAGCTCGACCGTGACGCTGCACATGCGCGACGACTCGCTATTGTGGAGCGATACGGCGGCGTCGAGCAATGGCGCGGTCCACCGATGATGGCCTAAATCAACGTGCTGCAGCCAGCGCGGTGCAGGCGCGGGCGCCGGCGTAAGATCGCCGTCGCCAAATTAGGGTTGTCCGGCAGGTTTGCCGATTTTGATGAGAACCGCGCCGTGGCGAGGCACTGTCGCGGTGTAGGAGTCGGCGAATTCTCCGACGTCCTTTTGCCGCCACAGATCGCGGATCGGCTGCTTGCCGTGCGCGCCGATCTCGTCCCAGCGGACGGTTACCTCCGCCGGGTTGCTGCCGCGATTGAACAGGCCGACGGCGATCGTGCCGTCGGACAACGCTCGGGACCACACTTCGTTCGAGCCCTGCTTCGCCTTGCGGCCGGCCGGCTTGCCGAGCGGGTCTTGATCGATCGACAAGACTTCGTCGTTGCTCAACAGGGCGATCGTGAACGGATCGAGTTTCGACAGATCGCATCCCATTAGCAGCGGCGCGGAAAGAAGCGACCAAAGCGTGATATGCGTCTGCTGCTCGGTCGGAGTCAGTCGCGAAGGATGCGTGTTCCCCCAGCCGACAACGCCAACCACGAGCATGTCGGGATCGTTCCAGTGGCCCGGACCGGCATACTTTTCATGCCCATCCTGCGAGAAACCGATGTTGGCCATGCTGTTCCAGGTGTCTTGAATATCGCCCGTGGTCCGCCAGCAATTGCCCCCGACGCTTTGCCCCCAAGTCCAAACGTCTTCGTCGCCATACTGGCACATACTGTAGGCAATATCGCGGCTCGACCGATCGAGCGCGGCTCGCATGAGCGCGTAGGGAGCGCGGCGGTCTTTGCTTTGGCATGAGCACCAATCGTATTTGAGGTAATCGACGCCCCAGTCGCCGTAGGTCTTGGCGTCTTGTTCCTCGTGGCCGAAACTGGCGGGAAAATTCGCGCAAGTCGTCGGGCCGGGCGACGAATAGAGGCCGAGCTTGAGGCCTTTCGAGTGGACATAGTCGGCCAGGGCTTTCATGTCTCCGAATTTTTCGTTGCCGTGGATTTCGCCTTTGGCGTCGCGCTTGCCTTCCCAGGTGTCGTCGATATTGATGAATTGGAAGCCGTGCCTTGCCAAGCCGCTGGAGACCATGCCGTCGGCCGCCGCGCGGACTTTGGCCGCATCGACCCGGCCGCCCCAGACGTTCCAGGAGTTCCAGCCCATTGGCGGCGTTAGTGCGAGCTGATGCTCGCCGCCGACGATCGTGAGGACCGACGACGTCGCGCCAGCCGAACCTTCGACCGTCAGGCGAACGTCTGTCTTGCCGGCGGTGGCCAGCGATCCGCTGATGATCCCGGTTTTGCCATCGAGCGCGAGTCCAGCGGGAAGATTTTGGGCCGTAAAGGTCAGCGATCCGTCGCCGGTGGCTGGAATCAGGAATAGCAGCGGCCGTCCCGGCGTCGAGCCGACAATATGCGGATTGTGAATTGCCGGCTTCGATTCGTGCGGACCGCCGACCACCGGCACCGGCGGCTTCGGCAAATCGATGGTCTGCGGTTTCGCCTCGGCATCGGGCTTCAAGATCAGCACCGCGCCGGCCCAATCGGCATGGTCGTGTTCGATGCCGTCGTCGGCGTCGTCGATCCACAGACGCAATTGCTTCGCGCCGGCCAAATCGGCGGATAAGAACTTGGGCTCGTCGCCACCGTGCAAGATCGGCGTCGTCGCCACATTCTTGCCATCGACGATTACATGAAAGCGGACCGAGCCCATTCCTTTTTTATCGTCGTCGACGCCCGCAACGGCGGCAAAACGCAACGCGGAGCCGTGCAAGTCGATGAGCACGTCGCTCGAAGCGTGCGTTCCGATGCCATGCCGATAGACGACGCCGTGCAGGGAAATCGGGCCATTGCCGACCGACCGTCCGGCATGAACTTCGCCCCATTCTTGCTTCAGCTTCGAAAGGTCGAGCGAATCGAGCCAGATTCCGTCGTGCGGCGGCTTGTCGCCGCGCAACTCGGCCTCGCTCTGAGCAAAAGCGGGTGCTGCCAACAGACGACATGCCGACAAAGGCACTGCAACAGCGAACGCCACCGAAAACAGAAACATGCTGCGGATCATGGAATGCCTCTTTTTGTTCGATAAGCCCAGCCGGATCAGACTCGCACGGACAAGCATTGTTCAACCGTTGTTGAAAAATGCGTTTGTGCCGCACTGTAGCATAAATACTATCAGGCGATCAGTCGAGCGCCGGCGAACCTGGGTGCGGCAGCTTCGACCGAAAGAGCGCCGGTGCCTAAGACCAAGGATTGCTCCGGATGCCGTCCCACGCGAGGCTGCCGGACCGGAATTTGGGGCGGGGCGACCGCCTTCGCATCATCCGCAATAAATACTTCGCTGGCGAGCGGCGAGAAGCAGCAACAATCCTCAATCACGGCAATGTCGCTTCGACCTTCTCGCGGCAGAATCCCCTACCCTCGCAGTTGCGCAAAACTCGAATCCGAGCCGCGAACCAAAGCACCTCCCTGAGAATACCAACGGACTGCCTTGACGGTAACAAAAATGCTGGTCAGAATCTCGACATTACAGGTGAGTCACTTGTCAACACAGGCACTCGCATGCGGACGCAACCTCGCTCGTTTCGCCGCGGCTTACGACGGTGCAGCAACCGAGCCGGAGCATCGGCGAAGTCGCATTCCGAGCGATGGCCGAACGCATCGCCCAACCCAGCCTCCCCAGCCGAACCCTGACCTTGGCGCCGACACTCGTCGTGCGCGAATCGTGCGGCGCCTATCTAGAACGAAGCTGAGGCGAGCAAGAACAGACAAGCCAGCGGGGGCACCCGACCCACCAGAAAATGGATGGCGCAAAACGATGCCCGGGGCCGCCAAATATGATCGCCCTCCCGCAGGCAAAAGTTTTTGGAGGCATCGCCTCGTTTGGATCGGGGGCGCGATTGTCGGTCTGCTGGCCTTTGTTGCGATCGCAGCGCCTGCGCTGACGCGCGCCGGCTTGCTTCGTCCACCGGACGAACAGGCGTTAGCCGGCCTTGATGAAGATGGGATGCCGGCCCCGCCATCGCGTGCCTTCCCGCTCGGCGCCGATCAAATGGGCCGGGATATCCTCTCCCGTGTCGTCTACGGCGCACGGGTTTCGCTCACCGTCGGCATTGCCGCGATGCTTGTCGCCACGCTCATCGGCGTCGCGATTGGCTTGCTCGCTGGATTCTATGGCGGGTTGCTGGAAACCGGTCTGCTGCGCTTCACGGATATGAACCTGTCGCTGCCCGCGATTCTACTGGCAATTGCCTTTGCGGCCGTGATGGATGGCCGAATCGTTCATCTCCATCCGGCAGCGCTCCCGTGGCATTTCCTGGATATTCGCCTGGAACGCGGAGTCTTCAGCTTGCTGCTAATTATCGGATTCGTCTCCTGGCCGGGCATGGTTCGAGTCGTTCGCGGCCAAGTGCTGGAAATGAAGGAGCGACCGTTCGTGGAGGCGGCCCGGGCGCTCGGAGCGTCGAACGCGCGTCTCATCTGGCGGCACATCCTGCCCAATATCTTGTCCACGATCATCGTGCTGGCCGCGATGAACACCGCCAACACGATCTTGCTGGAGGCGGGCTTGGGCTACCTGGGAATCGGCGTGCCGGAGCCCGCGCCGACCTGGGGCGGCATGATCGCCGACGGCCAGCCCTACTTCGTCACCGCACCGCATATTGTGATCGTGCCGGGGATTGCAATCCTGGTGACAGTGCTGGCGCTGAATCTACTGGGGCAGGGCTTGCAGGAAGCGATGGAGGCGCGGCGCCGATGATCCCCAAATTCGCGATCGTTCCGCTCGCCGTGCTTCTCTGTGCTTCGATCGCCCGCGGCGCCGGCGAGCCGAAAATCGTGCCGCAGCCGGCTCCGAAGCGCGGCGGCGTGTTGCGATTGGACACTTCCTCGGATATCCATTCGCTCGATCCGACGGCGATTTATAGTGCCTTCGAAGGGATCGCGGGTTACATGGTGTATCGATCGCTGCTCGATTTCGATCAGAACGAAAGACTTATTCCCATGATGGCCGAAACGCTGCCGCAGATTTCGCCGGATCGCTTGACCTACACGTTTCCGCTGCGGCACGGCGTGCGTTTCTCGAACGCGCGCGAGGTTGTGGCAAGCGACTGGGTCTACTCGATCGAGCGTCATCTCGATCCGCGGAACAATTCAAGCTATTCGAACTATTACATCAATATTAGCGGCGCGACTGCTTTCACGGCGGCCAGAGAGAAGGAGCAGGCGGCGGGAGCGGCGGCGGCAACCGCGCCGCGAACCATCGAGCCCAAAACGGTGTCGGGGCTGCGGGCCGTCGATCGCTACACTTTGCAGATTCATCTGGAAAAGCCCGACCCGATCTTTTCCGACGTTTTGGCGACGCCCGTGTCGTTCGTCGTCCCGCGGGAAGAAGTCGAACGGCTTGGGCCGGCGTTTGCCGCGCATCCGGTCGGCTGCGGACCTTTCGTGCTGGCCCAATGGTCGCCCGGAATCAAGCTTCGACTCGATCGCAATCCGAACTATTTCCGGCCCGCCGAGCCTTATCTCGATCATGTCGAAATTGCGATCGGACCGGATGCCGCAACGGAAATCATGATGTTCGAGCGGGGAGAATTGGATTATGTCTCGATGGTCTCATCGGCCGACTACTTGCGTCTCAAGCGCAGTCCGGCGCTGCGGCGCTGCATGTATCCTGTCACGGGCGGCGATGTGATTTTCATCTCTCTGAATTGCGAGTTGCCACCGTTCAACGATCCCCGCGTGCGGCGAGCGATGAACTACGCCGTCGATAAGCGCCGCATTCTCAAAGTGATGCTCGATCGAGGATCGATTGCCCACGGGCTGCTGACGCCCGTCAACAGGGCCTACAACGAAAAGATGCTGCCGTATCCTTATGACCCCGATCGGGCCCGGGCGCTCTTGGCCGAGGCTGGATATCCGCAGGGTTTCGACACCGAGTTGGTCGTCGCTTCCGATAGCGAGCTATTCATGAAGGCCGCTCTGGTCGTCGAGCGCGATCTGGCGGCGGTCGGCGTCAAGGTGGAATTGAAGAAGGTCCAAGGTCAAGCGGTCTATATCGGCCAAAAGCGGAAAACCGTTCCCATGGAAGTGTGGGATTGGTCTCCCAATTTCAGCGATCCTGCAGACACGCTGAATACGCTGGTCAACGGCGAGCGCATCGCCGACGACGGTTGCATCAACACGGCTTTCTATTCCAGCGAGAAGGTGAATCGACTCTTCCACCTGGGCACGGAAGAATTCGACTCCGCCAAACGGTTGCGAATTTACGAGCGCATCGAGGAACAGGTGTTCGACGACGCGCCGTATTTGTTTCTCATCCAGGTGGATTCCGACGAACTTCATCAACCCTGGCTCAAGGGCGTCAGACCACGCGCTATCTGGCCCTCGCGGCTCGAGAATGCCTGGATCGAACGATGATTGCTCGACTGCTCGTGCGGATATTCTGGTCGATCATGACGCTCCTGGCGACAGCCGTCTTGACGTTTCTCTTGATCAATGTCGTTCCGGGCGATGCCGCGCATTTGATCGCCGGCCCCAAAGCCAGCCCGGAAGTCATCGCCCAGATTCGCGAAGCTTATCATTTCGACCAGCCGCTGATCGTGCGCCTCGGGCACTATCTGGCACAATTGGCGCGCGGCGATTTGGGGCAGTCGTATGTCACGGGGCAATCGGTGACCCAAGCCATACTCACCCGGCTGCCGGCAACGACCGCTCTGTCTGCGGTGGCGGTGGCGATGTGGATGATCATCGCCGTTCCGCTCGGTGTGTTGACGGCGAGGCTGCGTGGTTCGTGGTTCGATCGGGGCGCGCTGATCGTCGCCACCGTGTCGCTTTCGCTGCCGGCCTTCTGGCTCGCCCGCATGATGCAATACTGGCTGGCCTACAAACTCGGCTGGTTTCCCGTTGCGCTCTTTCGCAGCTTCGTGCATTTGCTGCTTCCGGGAATGGTGTTGGCGATCTTGTTCATCGGGTATTACGCCCGGCTCATCCACACCAATATGTGCGAAGTGCTCCAGAGCGAATACATCCGCACTGCCCGAGCCAAGGGCGTATCGGAGCGAGCGGTGCTTTTCAAGCATGCGCTGCGCAATGCGATGATTCCGGTCGTCACGATCCTGGGGATGGACGTGGCGGGTTTGCTTGGCGGAGTTCTGTTCGTGGAAAACGTGTTCGCACTTCCCGGCATCGGCACGCTGGCGGTGCAAAGCGTGTTTAATCTCGATGTGCCAATGATCATGGGCACGGTGTTGTTCAGCGCGCTGCTGGTGGTTGTCGCCAATTTGATCGTCGACATTTCGTATCGATGGATCGATCCAAGAATCCAAACCGCCGTCTAATGCGGTTGAACCTCGCACTCGAATGCTCCTAAATCACCGAAGCGGCCGAGCGGCGAATCAAAGCGCCTCTCATTCTATCAGTGGTGTCACTGCGGTTTTTCAGCCGGCTTTTCGACCACCGGGCTGATATCGATTTGAAAATCGTTGAGGCTGATCGGAAATCCCTCGGCAGTCCAGCGTTTGCAATCGGCTTCGACGGCCTTGCGAATTTGCGAGCCGATTCGATCGAACCAAGCTTGCCCCTGCGGATTCTTCGAATAGCTGCCGACGATCATGAATCGCTCGCGCCCGTTGATCGACTGGCGCCCGACGCTGACGAAATGCGTTTGACTGCTGTAGTCGCGATAGCAGGCCGTGAGGTAGACGAACGCCCATTCCTCGAAGCTCGGCTGAAAAATTTGCGTCGCCGTCGATTGCGGCAAGTCTGCCCGCACCGCGGACCAGGACCCATGAATGACCAGGACAATCAACAGCGCCAGCATCCCCAACACCATGGCGAGCCACCGATTTCGTTTCATCGCGATTCTCCGCTCGTGCCCATTTGATGCGCCTAGAAACGCACGGTGATTTCGTTGAAGTTCAAGCTTGAGCGTGCCGCCGGCCAACACGCCAAAGCGTGAACTCCAACTTCGTTGATTCGCAGTTTCCTGCCGGCCGCGCCGTCCTGGCGGCCGCGGCTAGCTTCGCAATTCCAAGCCCGAGAGTGTGCCGGTGCTCGAACCGAATCGGTCGGTTTCGATGCCCAGCCTTTGCAGAAGCGATACGTAAAGATTCGACAGCGGCGGCGGGTTTTTCGGATCGCACGCCAGATGTTTGCCGTGTCGAAATCCTCCGCCGGCGAGCAGAACCGGCAGATTTTTCGTCGAGTGGTTGGCCGCGTTGCCGAGATTGCTGCTGAAGAAGAGCGAGGTGCGGTCGAGAAGCGTCGCATCGTGCTCGCGCGTCGTTTTGAGCTTCGCCAGCAATTCGCGCACGGTCTTCATTTTTTCGAGTTCGATCAATCGAAGCTGCGCGATCTTTTTCGGATCCTGTCCATGGTGCGAGAGATCGTGGTGGCCCATCGACACGCCGGCAACCGGCGGCACGAGGCTCGTGCCCAAGAGCAGGATCGTGATAATCCGGGTGGAGTCGGTTTGCAGCGCCAGATGAATCAGATCGAACATCAGCCGAGTCTTGCCGATCAGATCGGCGGGGTTGTTATCGTCTTGCGGCGGTTTGGCGTCGACGTTGGGCTTTGGCTTCTTCGCCCATTCCTCGCTGGTAGCCATGCGGCGCTCGAGTTCGCGGACGCTGCTGAAATATTCGTCGAGTTTCTCGCGGTCGCGCGAACCCAAGGCCGAATGGATCGACTTCGCCTGCCCGCTGACGGAGTCGAGAATGCTTTGTCCGTCGCGCAAACGCTGCGCCTGAGCCCGAACCTCGTCGGGCCGCCCTTCGATAAACAACCGGGCAAACAGCGCGGAGGGAGAAGTGTCGGTCGGGATCAGCGCGCCGCTTCGAGTCCACGACAATCCAAACCCCTCTTCGGAAAGCGACAGGCTGCGAAATCGCGTCTGATCGCCGATCTTCTCAGCCGCAATCTGGTCGAGGCTAATCGCGTTGCGAAATCCGCCGCGGATTTCGGGATGCGGCGCCGCGGTGAGAAAGCTATAGATCGAATCGTGGCTGGCGCCGACATCGGGATGCGAGAGGCCGGAAATCACGCTGAAATCCTCGCGGAATTCGCGCACCACATCGAGATACGGAGTCGATTCATAGTCCGCGCCGGGCTTGGCCGGAAAGAAAAACTCCGGATGCAGCCCCAATGGCGTGCAAATGCAAACCAAGCGGCGAACCGGCGGCGCCGCGCTCGCACCAAAGCCGCGCGGTTGAAAATAATCCAATAGCGGCAGCGCCACCGCCGCGCCGGCGGTTTTCAGCAGACGGCGGCGGCTCAATCGTGCGGCTTCAGCGGCCGCATACGCTGGCGATTTATGGGACATAAAATGAGACTTTGAAGCTTTGAGACTTTGAAACTTTGAGACGTTGAGGCGTTGAGTCGAGATCCTGTAGGACGCGCAGCGTCCGTCATGCTCTCGTACCTCAAACCTCAGAGCCCTCTTACTTCGTTCGGAACAAATCGCTTTCGACGATCTCGTGTATCAACGATCGCAGGCCGTAGTTCTTGCTGCCTACACGGTCGACGATCGCTTCGATTGCGGCGCGATCGCCCGCTTCCGGCGGGCCGCCCGTAGCGTATGTCACCAACTTTTCCGTCAATGCACGAGCGAACTGGCGTTGGTCGACCAAGAGCAGCTTCTTGAAGTCATCGATATTTGCAAACAGCCGACCGTCGGGCAGCTCGCCCGATGAATCGACCTTTGGACCTTTAAGATAAGGCATTCGGCGGCCAGCGACCACCACTTCTTTGCCCAGACCCGTGGTGCGATAGTTTTCCCGCCAGCCGCCGATCACGTCGAAGCTTTCGAGCGCGAAGCCGGGCGGGTCGATCTTGCGGTGGCAAGCGGCACAGGAGGCAAGTTGCCGATGCTTTGCCAATTGCTCGCGGATCGTGGTGGCGCCGCGCGTGTCGGGCTGGATGGCGGGAACATCGGCGGGCGGATGCGGCGGCGGCGTGCCGAGAATGTGGTCGAGGATCCACGCGCCGCGAAGCACGGGCGATGTGGTCGTGCCATTGGCCGTCACCTTCAACACGCTGGCCATCGTCAACACCCCGCCGCGATGTGAATTTGCGGGCAGCGGCACCTTGCGGAATTCCCAACCTTCGACGCCAGGGATGCCATAAAGCTTGGCGAGCCGGCCGTTGAGCATCGAGAAATCGCTGTCGATGAAATTGGACACGCTCAGATCGTGCTTCAGAATTTCGGAAAAGAACAACTCGGTTTCGCGCACCATCGACGCTTTCAGCATGTCGTCGAACTCGGGATATAGAATCTCGCTCGGCTCCGTGGCCTCGATATCGCGCAGCGCGAGCCATTGGCCGACGAAGTTTTTCGACAGCGCCGCGGCTTTCGGATCGTCGAGCATTCGATCGACCTGCCGGCGCAATGTCTCCGGCTTGCCGAGCTCATGCTTTTCCGCGAGCGACATCAATTCTTCATCGGGCATCGTGGTCCAAAGGAAATACGAAAGCCGATTCGCCAGCGCGAAATCGTCGAGCGCCAAACGAGAACGTGCGGTCCCGCTTTTTGCAGCGGCGACCTTGGGCAGCACGCCGGTTTCGTGGAAAAAAAGAAAGTCGGGCGAGATCATCATCGCCAGCAGGCCGCACCGCACGGCCTGCTCGAAAGACCGCTTCTCGACCAGCTTTTCATCCACCAGAGCGAGATAAGGCCGGACCTCGTCGTCGCCCACCGTTCGACGAAATGCCCGGCGGGCAAAGTTGCGCAGGATCCTTTCCGCGTCGGCATGCGCGTTCGGCGAAACAACCTCGAAGCGATCGCCATAATTGGTCATCGATTTCACTTGCTTGAGATCGCCGAAAATCCGCCGATGGCTTTCGGGGGGCCAAACGTCGTTGAGCGGCCCTTCGATTTCCACCCATCGCACGAACAATCCCGCGCCCGGCCATTTGTCGGCGCCGATCTTGTCTACTTCACCGGCATTCGGCAGGCCATAGGGCAAAATCGAAATGCCCGTGTGCCGCTCGACGTGATCGACGAACTCGAATACTTTCGCTTGCTCGATCGGCGCGTCGAAGTAGCCGACCAAATGGCCTGGCGCCCCGCCCATGCCGCCATTGCCGTTCCAAACGCGGAATGTCACCGGCTTCGAGCTTTGGATCGTCGATGCCGAAATGCGGAAGCGATAGCGGCCGCGCTCTTCGGGCCACCAATCGGAGATCGACAAAGCGTCCCAGTGCGACGATGTGAAGAGCACAACACCGTCGCCGACCGTGCGAAACACCTTTTCCTCGGCCTTGAGAATCGGATGCTGGTTTTTCAACACGTAGCGCCGAAACACGGAACTCGGTCGCGGGCGGTTGGCGATCGCCTGATCGAGCGCGATATTGGCGGCATCGAGATATTTCTCGATCAAGAACGACGAAGTGTGCAACGCGCCGCCCACATTGTCGAATCCATTGGCCGACGAGTCCAACGGCAATGCATCCTTCAGGTCCACTTCGACTCCCAGCAGATCGCGGACGGTGTTTTCGTATTCGGTGCGGTTGAGGCGTCGCAACACGACTCTTCCCTGAGTCGGATTCGTCGCTGCCGCAGCCTCGGCCCGGCCGCTGATCCAATCGGTCAAACGAGCGACGTCTTTCGCGGGTGGTCGCGGTTTGGCTTTCGGCGGCATCTCACCGGCCGAAACGCGGTCGAAAACCATCAACCAGCGATCGCAAGTCGCTTCGTCGTCGAAGTCGGGCTTGAGTTGATCCAGCCGAAAATCGCCCTTCGGCTTTTGGCCGCTATGGCATGCCAGACAATTGGCCGCCAGAATCGGGCGGATCACATTGTCGAACTGTCGCGCATCTGTTTGCGGAGCGGCCGCCTCGGCGCCGCTGCAAATCAGGCCCCCGCCGCTGAGTGTGCTGCCGAGAATCGATCCGAGGATCGGCAGCAGAATATTCGTGATTGGCACAAGCCGCTTGCCGCGCATGAAACACATCCTAATCGACCTGCGCGACTCGTCGAAACGCGCGCTCCCGCCGTTCGTTTGCTCGATGCCGCGCAATTTCTCACACGCCTCACGATCGCAATTATACCCCGCGCGAGAGGGCGCGCACCATCGTGCGCATCGAAGGCGCGGCGCGTCTTGCTCGAATTGCCAGTACGGGGTGGCCCGAGCCGTGTTCAGCGTCTTACTTGTCTCGGCGGAATCCACTTTTTCTATCGCAGTTCACACTGGCCGAGCCAGTGGCACACGAGAGCGGCCTTTGGCCGCGCTGTCACCCTGTGGTTTGCCGTTCGCTATATCCGCCTTGACATTCAGTTTATTTGGGCTTAAACGCCTTGCCCTCCACCCGGATCATCCGAGGCAAAATGAGTCTGCCATTCTCTCGACCTTGGCGGGGGCGGTGAGCGGGCAGCGAAGAGATTTGCATTCCACAACGCTGCAACAGCCTCCGCGCATCGAATTCGTCGCGCAATCGTCCGCAAGCGGCCCGGCCCGCAACGCTCTCCGGTGATGCTCCCGAGCGCATCCTTTGGCGAAGGCAGTCGATGGCGAAGGGCCGTGCGCTTCCGCCCAGCCAAGGGCGAGCTTTTGATCGTTGGCCGCTGGCGTTTCAGAACAGTTCGCTGATTGCCGAGCCGTTGTCGACGGCCGACACCGGCCGGCCCGAACGGTCTAAGAATTTGATATACGGATCGACGCCCAAGACTTGATAGATCGTGGCGTGCAGATCCTGCGGCGTAACGGGTCGATGGGCCGGAATTTCTCCTGCGCGATTCGTCGCCCCCACGATTCGTCCTCCCTTCACGCCGCCGCCGCCGATCAGGCACGACATCGCGTTGCCCCAATGGTCGCGCCCCGGCTTCCCTCGGCCAAGGCCGTTGTTCATACGCGGCGTTCGGCCAAATTCGCCGAACATGACCACCAGCACCTTTTCCAAAAGCCCGCGCTGGGCAAGGTCTTCGAACAAACCGGAGACTGCGGCGTCGACTTGCGGTAGGTAATTTTCATAGCCGGCCTGCAAATTCCAGTGATGATCCCAGCCGCCGAAGTGGACCGTGACGAACGTGGCGCCTGCCTCGACAAGCCGCCGGGCCAGCAGCGTGCTCTGGCCAAAGCTCGTGCGCCCATACGTGTCGCGCAGATGCGCGGGTTCGCTCGAGAGGTCGAATGCCTTCCGAGCCGTGTCGCCGGAAATGAACTCGAACGCCTGCCGGTCGAATTTGTCCATGGCGTCCATCGTCTTGGACAAATCCGCGGCCGCGCGCATCCGGTCGAGCTCGAGCCTGAGGCTGCGGCGGCTTTGCAACCGGTCGAGCGTCAGCCCCTGGGGCAAGTCGAAGCGGTTGACCTTGAAATTCGGGCTGTTGGCGTCGCCTTCGGTTTCAAATGGGTTGTACTCGTTGCCCAGGTAGTTGCCGGCAAAATAACCCGGCCGCAAGCCGACCGAGGACGCATAGGGTACCGCGATGTACGGCGGCATCCCATGCTTGCGGGCACCGCAAACCTTCGCAGCAATCGAGCCGAAGCTGGGCGCCCTGCCTGCCGTGCTCGCGCCGTTGACGCCCCCGCGACCGGTCAGCATGCGGTGGGCGCCGCCGAAATGATCGCCGTCGTTGTGGTACAGCGAGCGAACGATCGAGAACTTGTCGGCGACCTTGGCTTGCAGCGGAAACAGCTCCGTGAATTCGATGCCGGGCACATTGGTCTTGATGGGCCGCCACATGCCGCGGAATTCCGACGGCGCGTCGGGCTTCATGTCGTAGGTGTCGAGATGGCTGGGGCCGCCGTCGAGCCATAGCAGGATGACTGCCGTGTCTTTCGGCGGAACGCCCGCTTCCGCGGATTGGGCCTTGGCTCGCAACACGTCGGCCAGGCTAACCGACGCGACACCGGCAACGCCAAGCTGCAAAAAGCTTCGGCGGCTCAAGCCGTCGCAATACGCAGCGGTCCGTCCGTTGTAAATCCGCAGCATTTTCGGCCTCCATCGGAAAGAGCGTAGGCTTGATTTCGAGGCGACAATATCAGGGCCGCCGGGCGGGGCGGCGCAAAGCCGTTAAGGCCATCCGCCGCTTCTTTCGATGGTAGGACTTCCGCAGGCCAACGTCAACAAAATCCGACCTGGCGGTTCTCGATTCTCGGAGTTGCGGACACGCGGAAAAGGCAACCACCGCATTGCCTGCCATCCGCACGGAGCGACCTGCGGACGTTCGATACAGATGCTTTGTTTTGCCGGCTTGGCTCAATCTGCCGACAATCGCCGGGCGAATCTGATTCGCGATGTCGAACCGAAAACAAGCTACCCGGCTAGGACTCGAACCTAGAATGAGGGAGCCAAAATCCCTAGTGTTACCATTACACTACCGGGTATCCATTGCCCATCGGCAAATGAATTGCCGAAAAAGCGACTTGCCGTCGAGCGAGTTTTCTCGCGAAAATGCTCCGCAGGAGTTTAACACCTTTACGCTCGGGCGCGTAGATGCTCGGGCTTGGTCAACGGTCATGCGGCGGCTCGGCCGACGGCTGTTCGCCGGCACAGTCGCTGCGATGCCGGGGCAGTCGATACAGCACGTGCCGACAAATCGGGTGGCCAGGGGGCAGCGCCGGGTGGTCGAAATCGTCGGCCGGGTCGTGCGACATTCCGAGCCGCTCCATAACACGCCGCGAGCGACGATTCGCCGGCACCGTAAACGAGACAAGTTCGTCGAGCTCAAGCTGCTCGAAAGCAAATCGGACCGCGGCCTGCGCCGCCTCGGTTGCAAAGCCGTGGTTCCAATGCTCGAATGCCAACCGCCAGCCGATTTCGACGCACGGCGTAAAATGAGATTCGAACCGCGGCATGCTCAAACCGACGAACCCAATGAACGGCGCGGCGTTCGGAATTTCCACGGCCCAAAGACCGAAACCCCGCGACGCACCACTCTCCCGAATGGCGGCCGCGGCCCGATCGCTTTCCGATCGGTCGAGCAATTTTGGAAAAAACTCCATCACGCGAGGATCGGCGTTGAGGACCGCGAACGCGGGAAGATCGGAATCGCGCCACGGCCGCAGCAGGAGGCGCGATGTCGCGATCGTGGGCATAGTTGGCATTACGCCATTTTAAGCAAAGCGGCTCGAACCAACACTCGTGTCGAGCACGGCGCGGTCCGAATCATTCGCGACAAGAAATCGAGATGGGCGGGCAACGTTGGCGCTAAAAATCGTGTTCCAAGATGAGCGGCTGCTGGCGATCGACAAGCTCTCGGGTCTGCTGGCCGTGCCGGGATTGGGACCGGAGAATCAAGAAAATCTGGCCCATCAAGTGCAGCAGCAATTTCCGCGGGCGCTCGTAGTTCATCGGCTGGATCGCGACACGTCGGGCCTGATCCTGTTCGCCCTCGATCCGCAATCGCAACGGCATTTGAGCCGGCAGTTCCAAGAACGGCTGGTCGAAAAGAGATACATCGGCGTCGTCCACGGGCGCCTTGAAAACGAATCGGGCCGGATCGAGTTGCCGTTGCGTCGGGACTTTGCCAATCCGCCGCGGCATCGGGTCGATCCGGTTCATGGGCGAATGGCCGTGACCGATTGGCGAGTCCTGCGCCGGCAGCCCGATCGGACTCGCCTCGAGCTAACGCCGCTCACCGGCCGGTCGCACCAACTACGGATTCACATGCAGCAGCTTGGCCATCCGATCCTCGGCGATAATCTGTATGCGGGCCCCGATGCCTTGGTGATGGCCGACCGGCTATTATTGCATGCCGAGCGGATCATGATCGAGCACCCGAGCACGGGCTGGCGGTTATGCCTCACGGCGAATTGTCCGTTTTGAAGAAGGAAGGCTGTAAGGCTGTAAGGCTGTGAGCTGTGAGGCTGTGAGGCTGTGAGGACACGGGCGGCCGTTGGCTGCCGGATTTTTGCCGATTGCCACCGGGCGGGCCACGATGCTTCCGACCTCAAAGTCTCGCAGCCTCAAAGCCTCATCGCCTGTTATTCTTACTTGCGAGCCGGGATGGGAGGCGGCGCTGGCCGACGAATTGCAGCGCGTGTTTCCCGATCCGCGGCCGGCTCGAGCGGCGGCGGGTTGGGTCGTCGGCGAGTTTTCTGACGGGGAGCCGAATCGTGCGCCTTGCGTCGCGCTGTGTGCACAGTGTTTGCCGAACGCCCAACCGATTCGCGCCAGCTCGATTTCCGAATGGAGCCGCGCCGTCGGCGAGCGGATGATCGATGGACTTGCCGGGCATGCTGGGCCATGGCGGTTGCACGTGTTCGGCGTTTATCACGACTCCGGCGCCTTGCGACCGCGGCGCTGCCAATTGATCCGCGATAAGATTGGATCGCTTTTGCAGAAGAAACAGCGGCGATTGCTGCGTTCGCTCACTGCCGGCGACGGTCCGTGGCTCCGTGGCGAAGCGCTCGTGCAAGTCGGATTACCGATGCCGGACACGGGCTTCCTGTCTATCTGCGATGCCGATCTGCGGTTCCGCTTGCGGCGGATGGTTGCGCCGTTTTGCGGTGGCATCGCCGGAATTGCCGCGGACCGCCGCGCACCATCCCGGGCCTTTGCAAAACTGATCGAGGCCGAGCTTCGGCTTGGTCGACGAATCGAGGCGGGGCAAACTTGCGTCGATCTGGGAAGTAGCCCCGGAAGTTGGGCCTACGTTGCGCTCGAGCGAGGCGCTCGCGTTTTGGCCGTCGACCGCAGTCCGCTGCGAGCCGATTTGATGGCCCATCCGGCGCTGGCATTCGTGCGCGGCGACGCATTTGGCTATCGGCCCGCGGAACGGGTCGATTGGCTGCTGTCCGACGTGATTGCGCCGGCCGAGAGGATCATTGAATTATTGCAAACGTGGGTCGCAGAACGATGGTGCCGGCGGTTTTGCGTAACGATCAAGTTCCGTGGCACGTCGGATTACGCGATCTTGGAGCCGCTGAAATCCTGGCTGGCCGCAGCCGACGTCGAATTCATCTTGCGACGGCTGACGAACAACAAAAACGAAATCACCGCCATCGGCGAATTGCCGGATGATTTAGCCGACTGCCGAATCGAATTTCCCGAGAATTGAATCCATGACCCAGCATCCTCGGTCGTGATCGGCTGGTTCTCGGCAGTGTTCTTGCTCGCTTACGCGTAGTGACCCTGCGGCGAATCCAATCGAACATCCAGGAAGGATGCTCCGCCGAGAGGCATTCTTCCTCGGTCGTCGGTAAGGTGCGTGACTGCTCGACTCTTGGTGGGCCGATCGGCCGCGAACCGATCCGGCGGCGGTGGTCGGATGGAATCGTTTCTAACTATCGACCGTCGGATGGCGGCGAACGTGCGATATTAAATCAGGCTGGGCCAACCGATCGAGCGCAACAAAAGAGCGGCCGAGTGAGCGTTACACCTCACTCGGCCGCATTTTAGGATCGCTAATTCAGTTGAGAATCTGTCGACTGAGCCGGATCATCCGCTTAGGCGAAGAGTTCCTTGATGACCTTGCCGCTGTTGGCGATCTTCATCGGGCGACCGTTGTTGCTCGTGAAGGTCGTGTCGAGTGAGATGCCGAGCGACTTGACGACACTAGCCATCAGGTCTTGCGAGGTGAAGGGCTCGGTTTCGACCATCGTGCCATCTTCATTGGTTTTGCCGACGGCGATGCCTCGCTTGAAGCTACCGCCACCGACCACGACGCTCCAGCTACGGGCCCAATGGTCGCGGCCGGCGTTGCCGTTGATGCGCGGTGTACGGCCGAACTCACCCATCCAAATGATGACCGTGTCGTCGAGCAGGCCGCGATCCGAAAGATCGCTGACCAAGGCGCTCATGGCCTTGTCGAGTTCGGGCAACTTCTGGTTCTTCAGGCTGGTGAAGTTATTGGCGTGGGTGTCCCAGCCGCCGAGGTCCACTTCGATGAAGGGGACGCCGGCCTCGACCAGACGCCGAGCCATCAAGCAGCCCTTGCCGAAACCGGTGTTGCCGTAGCGTTCGCGGACATCGGCCTTCTCCGAACCGACCTTGAAGGCTTCCATCTGCTTGCTGGTCATCAGATTAACGGTTTTCGCGAGAACCTTTTCGTGCTCGCTGGCGGCCGTGGAACTCCGGCTACCCCGGCGGCCGAACTCGGACGACACGTCCTTGTTGAAGTCTTCTTCGATTGCGCTGAGCATGGCGAGCCGCTGTTGGGCGCGGCCGGATTCGACACCCATGTTCATGTTGCGCACGTCGCCATTGGAATTGACGACGAACGGCGCCCACGACATACCCAGGAAACCCGGGCCTTCACTGGCGCCGCCGACGGATACGAACGGTGGAACTTCGAGTTCCTTGTTGAGCGGCGCTAATTCATGCGCTACCACCGAACCGTAGCTCGGATACTCGATATTCGGATTCGGCACGTAACCGGTGTGCATGTAGTAACGGCCACGGTTGTGGTCGGCTTCTCGCGTGCTCATCGAGCGCACGATCGCCATGTGCTTCATTTCCTTGGCCATCAACGGCAGGTGTTCGGAGATTTCCACGCCATCGGCCGTGGTGGCGATCGGCTTGAATTCACCGCCGGTCGGAGCGCCTGGCTTGAGGTCCCAGATGTCGATCGTGGCCGGACCGCCGCCCATCCACAACATGATGGCCGACTTGTGGCGCTTCTTCATGTCGGCCGAGTTGGCCAGAAGCGTGTTGGTGAACGACATAGCCGGCACAGCCATGGCCGAGGCACCGGCCAAGTGCGTCATGAAATGCCGCCTCGTCATACCCGCAGGAACTTGAAACAGACTCATGGCGTTCTCCCGGCTGATTGCCGTCCTCCTGTTTACCGGCCCCCCCGCAAACGGGCGGGTTTGGCCGAACGATTGAATGAAAGCGGATTTGAATTGACTCGCTTGCCGATAACCCTAACTCGTTTGCAACACCGAAAATTATTCCCCAACGCCAGCCAAAATCCGGGGCCAGGGGGACGGTCCCCATTTTGCTCCGCGGACTCCCAACATAGGGACAGTTCCCCGTCTAATGGCACGGACCTAGTGGTTTAGGATGAATTCGTTGCTATTCAGCACGGCCCACCATACGTCTTGCAGGGCCGCCACGACATTTGCCCGCCGGTCCGAAAGCAACTCGTTTGCCAGTTCCAACTCGAGGTGGTTTGGCTTGCGGGCCAAGCCGGCGAGATAGAGATAGTTGATCTTGTCGGCCGGAGAATAGCGTGGATTATTGGCGACCAAATCGAGCACGCTCCCCTTCTCCGCTGCGGTGGCCCCCTTCATCAGGGTGCCGTTGAACATCATCAGCGTTTGCGGAATGCTTCCGTTGAAGGTAGTCGTCTCACCGCCATCGTCGGTGCCGAAATTGATCACGAACTGCTTGAGCCATTCCTGCTTCGCCTTTTCCTGCTCTTCGCTGTTGCCACGGGTCTTATCGGCACTGGTGGCAGTCAGCAGCGATTGATATAGCTCTTCGGCAGACATCTGGCGGAGGTAGAAGTGGCTGAACTGCGGCTTCTCGCCCAAGTTCGGATCGTCGTTCTTATTGGCCGGGATGATGCGCGACGACAAGCTATATGGCTCGCTCAACACGATCCAGCGCATCAATTGCTTCAGATCATAGCCATCGTTGGCATATTGATGAACGCCGAAGTCGGCAGCCAGGCGGTCGAGCAATTCCGGATTGGACGGCGGGTTGTGCGGACCCATGTCGTCGACGGGCTTGGTGAAGCCGTAGCCCATGAAATGGCCCCACATCCGATTCACGATCTCCCGGCTCATGTAGGGCGAGGCGACGATCATCTTGGCCAATTCGTCGCGCCGATTGATATCCTTCACATAGCCGCTGCGGCTGATTTCGGTGCCATCGACGAACACCGGATAGGCGACCCGCATGATGCCGTTGCGTTGTTCGTAGTACAATTCGGCATTTTGCGGATCGCTCCCCTCGCCGCGAAAATTGACGTCAACCAGCTTCGCATCTTCGACTTTCTTCTTCTTGGCCATGGTCTTGATGACCTTCGTCTGGCGGAAGAAAGCGTTCATTTCCCAGAATTGGTTTTGCTTCCAGTCGTTGAACGGATGGTTGTGGCATTGCGTGCATTGCACTGAGAGGCCCAAGAAGATTTGGGCTGTTTTGGCCGTGGCCTGAATGCCGTCGGCGTCCATCTTGCCGCTGAGGAAGTTAGCGGCTGCGTTGTAGTCTTTGTTTTCGCCGTCGTCCGATTTGATGTCGCCCGTGGCCGACACCAATTCCTTGACCATCGTGCTATAGGGCTTGTTGTTTTCGAACGACCGCCGCAGCCATTGGGCCATCGCCTCGCGATCGACCGGAATCTTGTCGTCGGCCTTAGTGCCGGCGGAACGGCCAATCAAAATCGTCGTCCAGATATTGCTCCAATTGCGGGCATAGTCCTCAACGTATTCGTCTCCCAAGAGTCGATTGACGAGATTTAACTTTCGGTTGGCCGAATGATCGCCGAGGAATTTTTGCAGTTCGTCGACGCGCGGGATGCGGCCGATGGTGTCGAGATACACTCGGCGGCACCATTGTCCGTCGGTGGCGAGGGGAGACGGCGTGAGCTTATGGTCGGTCCAACTCTTGTGAACCAATTCGTTGATTGCGGCAACTTGCGGAATGCCGAAAGAATTCGCGGCGCCCTTGGTGGCCTTGGGCTCAGCCGGTTTCGCGCTCTCCGAGGGAGCAGCCGATTCGGCGTTCGTCTCGGTGCTCGTCGTGACCTCGGCCAATTGATTGCTTGTGGCCTTCGAGCCGGGAGGAGCCGCAGTTGCCAGCATGGAGAAAACGGCCATTCCGCCGACACCGGACCCCCAGCCAAGCCACTTCAACAGGCCGGTTTTCGAGGCGCCTCGTTGTGATAGCGATGCGTTTCCAACACGCCGGCTGCTCGTTCGTCGCGATGTCATCGCAGTCTTCTCCATACCGTTTTGAATTGGCCGTCTTGAAGGGCGTTTTTTGATGAGCCGTGATTATCTGATAAGGAGCCCCCGAACCGAAGCGACCCTCATCCTACCGCATGAACCGATGGTGTCAATTAAACACCGCGAATTAACCGAAGTCTCGATGAATTAACCAATTTCCGCCGATCGATGTTCTTGAAGAGCGACAATGGCTGCAGGACCGAATCGGCAGGCAGCAGGTGGATTATCCCGCTTCGCAATTTCGCCCTGCCGTGAACCAACGGACTATTCGCAGGGGGTGGCCGGCTTTATTCCTGTCTTTCTTCGATTTGCGCCCTACCCGCTCGCCGCATCTCGATCCGATGACTCGGCAGCCCACGGGGCAACTCCCGAATACGGCAAAAAAAGTTCTTCTAAAATATTCGGATTTGCTTTAGTTTGCACCGGTCGCTCGGATTCGAGAGGGCGGCACACTGTCTAGTTTTGCAACACGTGTTTAATTTCGCTACAATTAAAATGAAACAGGCGAGCTGGCGGCCACTTCTATTTGGGCCTCCAACTCGCCTGTAATTTTGAGCCGTCTGTCGCGAAGCGTTGAGTCAATTTCCTGCCGAATTCCGGATTCGACATTCGGTCAACCCTTCTCACGACAGACGCTTCTGCTCGACGAAAGGCGGCAAATTCGCTTGCCGCCCGCACAGAAAAAAGTCGCTTCCCGCCTCTTCTTCTCGCCGGCCCCGACTTCAAAGAATTGCCTCTTCTTTGTTTCGGCCCCGCGAACCTGTCTCAGAAAAAGACGAGCAAGGACGGGCGATGGGATAGCAAAATGCGTGCCGGGGAAGACTGTGAGGCTTGAGACTGTGAGGCTTGAGGTACGGAAGCACGACGGACGCTTCGCGTCCTGGCGGCGGTGAAAGTCGATGCGGTGTGAGATTTCCGGGCTGTGAGGACGCGAAGCGCACCTAATGCCTTCGTACCTCAAAGCCTCACAGCCTCAAACCTCACAGCCTCACGGCCCTTTTTGCCTTATG
This sequence comes from Pirellulales bacterium, assembly GCA_036267355.1. Lineage (NCBI taxonomy): Bacteria > Pseudomonadati > Planctomycetota > Planctomycetia > Pirellulales > Pirellulales bacterium. Next base: position 39,274 of record DATAWG010000043.1, read on the forward strand.
CAATCTCGCGGAACTGAATCTGGTAGAGCCGCCGGTAAAATTCGCAGCGCGATATCAGTTCGGCGTGCGTCCCCACGTCGATGCACTTGCCCGCTTGCATCACCATGATACGGTCGGCTAAATCCAGCGTCGCCAGTCGATGGGTGATGATGATGGTCGTTCGGCCGCGCGTGAATTGCTCGAGCGCTTTGTGGATCAATTGTTCGCTTTCCAAATCGATCTGGCTCGTGGCTTCGTCGAGGATCAGAATCGCCGGGTCGCGAAGGATCGCCCGGGCCAGAGCGATGCGTTGGCGTTCGCCGCCGGAGAGTCGGCCACCGAGTTGGCCCACCACGGTGTCGTAGCCGTGCTCCAGCCGGTTTTCGATGAAGCGATGGGCATGGGCTTGCTTCGCGGCTTCGATCACTTGCTGCCGTGTGGCGTCGGGCTGGCCGTAGCGAATGTTGTTGAACACCGTGTCGTCGAACAGCACGGGCTCTTGCGTGACGATGCCGATCTGCCGCCGCAGGTCGACAAGCCGGGCGTTTGCGATGGGGGTTCCATCCAGCCGGATCGTGCCGCTCGTGGGATCGAAGAATCGGGGGACGAGGTTGGCGAGCGTCGTTTTGCCGCAGCCATTGGGCCCGACGATGGCCATTGTTTCGCCAAATGGTATCCGCAGATCGAGGCCGTCGAGCACCGTCTGGCCGGGCTTGTAGGAAAAGTGAATGTTTTCGAACGTCAATTCCCGCGAATGCCGTGGCAGGAGGACGGCTTTTAGCGGATTGCGAATGGTCGGTTCCCGATCGAGAAGTTCGTAGACGCGATCGGCGGCCGCGGCTCCCCGTTGCAGCCGGTTGAACACTTCCGACATTTTTCTTGCCGGATCGCTGGCGCCGACCAACATGCCGTAGAACACGAGCAAGCCGGCCAAATCGAGCGGCCGATCGCACATCTTGATGCCCAACAGCCGCGTTTCTTGATTGAGCACCAGATAAGCGCCGCTGAGAATTCCCAAGCAAATCATGGCCACGCCCATCGCTTCGACCATTGGATGGCCGAGGGCGTCGTAGCGCGAGATTTTCATCGCCTTGCGATAAAGTTCCTTGCTGTTTTCGTGGAGGCGGCGGCGTTCGTAGCGTTCCATCGTGAAAGCCTTCACAATCTTGATGCCGCCGAACGTTTCCTGCAGGATCGTATAGAGTTGCGACATTTCTTCCATGGCCCGGCGATTCGCCCGTTTGAGGGCCTTGGAAAGCCGGCCGATGAGAAATGCCGCCAGCGGCGCAACCAGCAGCGACACGAGCAACAGCCGCCAGCAGATCCACGCGGCCCCGACCAGGCAGGCGACCATTTTCAGCGGCTCGCGAATGGCCCGGCCCATCAACACCTGCACGCCGCCGCCGACGCTATCGAGATCATAGGTGAATCGGCTCATCAATTCGCTGCTGCTGTTCTGACCGAAGCCGGCCAGGTCCATGCGCAGCGTGCGGCGATAGAACTGTTTGCGCAATTCGAGCGTCGTCATGAACGTGAGCCGGTCGACCCAAATCGAATTGAGCACCATGCACAAATTCTTGAACAACGTGGCCACCATCAGCACGCCGACGATTAGAATCAGCGTTCGGAACGGATCGTCGGGCAGATAGCGATCGATATAGGGCTTGAGGTGTTGCCGGCCGAGAAGTGTTTTTTGCTCGATATCGCGGGCGGAACGCAGGCCGCTGAGCGCGACCTGCATTTCTCGCCGGCCGGCCTCGGGAGCGTCGGCCAGGGCCTTTTCTTGGCGGTCGATTTGCCCATCGAAATCGACGATCCGCTTGGTCGAATCGGCGATTGCCTCGTTGACCCATTTTTGCAGCGACTGGCCGCCGAAGATCACCTGGATCACGGGATACATGCCGCCGATATTGGCACCCCACAGGAGGGCCACGATGAGCGCGCTGGCGAGCGTGCCGACGAGCGTCCATCGATGCCGCAGAACCAATTTTAGCGCGCGTCCGAAATTGTGCATCAATGAGCCGTCCGTGGCATGATCCCGATTGGTCAACGCGGAAAACGCTGCCCGTACAAGCGACATCCGTACAAGCGACACCGCCAAGATCGCCGCAAGCGAGCGCTGCGATTGCGGCAAGTCAGGTTAGGCAATTTGGCAACGCGGCACCTTGTACCAAATCACCTCGCTGGGGCCAAGAGAGGCACGGCGCTTCGGCCGGGGATCTGCAAGTCTTGCAGTGTTCTAACCAGATCGTTGCCCCGCTCGCCATGCCGCTGATTCAACGCCAGCAGGCGTGGCTGGCCGAGTTTTCGACCGCTGCCATTCTCGCGGCCGTTGCCGGATATTCGGCCGCGGACTGCACACCGCCGCCACGCTCGCAATTCGTCTTGTGGCTCGTTGGTCGTTCGTGTCCAATCGGAAGGCGAATTTGGGCGAGCGTTCGCGACGGGATAGAAATCGGGGGGGATAGCGACGGGAAGCTTCGTCTACCTCGTTTTGTTGGAGCGGCATCGTGCGATTGCCTGTGACAAAGAGCCTTGGACTATTTCTCTTGCTGGCGAGTTTTGCGCATCCGGCCGCGGCTGGGGCGCCGGAGCCGCCGAAGGTGCCGGCTGGTTTTCATGCTTCGCTCGCGGCAGAAGGGCTCGACGCCACGGCGCTGGCCGTCGCGCCGGATGGCCGGGTGTTTATTGCCGAAAAGCATGGCGTGGTGCGCGTCCTCGAACGCGATCGATTGTTGGCCCAACCGGCGGTCACGCTGAAGAACGTCGAAACGGACGACGAGCAAGGCCTCGACGGCATCGCCCTGCATCCCGATTTTGCGAAGAACGGTTGGCTCTATCTGTTTTACACCGTTCGCGGACCGGAAAATCGCGGAGAAGGAAAACTCGGCCGCTCGAATCGGATCAGCCGCTTCGCGATCAACGAAAGAAATCGTGCCGGCGAGGAATCGGTGATTTTCGAAACCGATCGGGCGGAGCATATCCACAACGGGGGAGCGATGTGTTTCGGCCCCGACGGCAAATTGTATGTCGGCTCGGGCGAAGTCACGCTCAACGACGGGGCGCAGCGGCTCACGACCGTGCAAGGCAAGGTGCTGCGGCTCAACGACGACGGCTCGATCCCGGCCGACAATCCGCTCATCAAGCAAACGCAAGGCAAAAACCAAGCAATCTATGCCTACGGCTTTCGACAGCCCTTCAAAGGCTCGTTTCAACCGGGCACCGGGCGATTCTATTTGAACGTCGTCAGCACGACGGCGAAGGAGGCAATCTTCGAGATCAAGCCGGGAGTCAACGGCGGTTGGCCCATGAGCGAGGGCTATACCGACGACTCGCGATTCGTGAATCCAATCTTCGCGTACGGCGGGATCGGCGGCTGCATCACCGGCGGCGCGTTTTGCAACACGCCGCAAACACAGTTTCCCAAACGCTACCAAGGCTTGTACTTTTTCATGGATTACATGTCGAATTGGATTCGCACGCTCGACCCGGCCGACCCGCAAAAGACCGTGCATCTGTTCGCGAGCAATCTCGACCGGCCGGTCGATCTGGCTTTTGCGCCCGACGGCAGCCTCTATTGCCTGAATCGGGGCAATGGCAACGGCAACACGGTCAGCGAGAAGGGCACGCTTTGGCATATCCGCTGCGAAGAGGATGTGCCGGCGTCGCAGCTCGCTTTTCTCGACGGACCGCGCGATTCGTTTCCCGGCGCGCTGCAACCCCGGACCGTAACGGTCGGATTGCAGGATGCGAAAGGGCGACTGCTGCCATTCGCCGACGGCCGAATCCAACTCGCGCTCCATCGCAATGGCCGCTCGTATCCGTATAAAACGGTGGCGACGGTGGATGGCGTCGCCAGCTTTCCCGATCTGACGATCGCCTGGGCCGGCAAGGGATATACGTTGATTGCGACGCGCGAGGGGTTGCCGCCGGTGACCAGCGAGCCGTTTGAGATTTTGGCCAAGGTCGCGCGGCCGGTCATTCGGCCGAGCAGCAATAAGTTCACCGGCCCGGTGACGGCGCTCGTAAGCTCGCCGACCGCCAATGCGGAAATTCGTTACACCCTGGACGGCAGCGCGCCGAACAAAAAGTCGGCACTGTACACAGGGCCGCTCGAATTCAAAGCATCCGCAAAGCTACGGGTGCAGGCATTTCGCGCCGGGCTGGCGGATAGCCAGGATGAATCGGTCGAGTATGCGATCCGGGCAGAAAAGCCGTTCGGTCTGCCGTATCGCGAGCCCCTGCATGGGCTGAAGCTGCCGAGTTCGTCGCAAGAGCAACCGCCGGCCACGCTCTCGGCCACCGGCGTGTTTGCCGACCTCGCGAAATTGCGGCCGCGGGCCGGGTTTGTTCCCTACGACGTGATTCAGCCGCTCTGGTCGGATGGCGCGGAAAAGCAGCGCTGGATTGGCCTGCCGGGCGACCGACGAATCCGCTTCTCGGACAACTGGGCCTGGGCATTTCCAGCCGGCACCGTCCTGGTCAAGAATTTCTCGCTCGCGCAGGCCGCCGGCGCGCCGCGCCGCTTGGAAACCCGGCTACTGATTATCGACGATAGCGAAAACGGCAGCTTCGGTTTCACGTATCGCTGGCGGTCGGATCAAAGCGATGCGGATCTGGTCGCGGAGGCCGGCCGCGACGAAACGCTCTCGGTCGCCAGTGGCGAGGGCACTCGGCACGACCAGGTGTGGCACTATCCAGGCCGATCGGAATGCCTGTCTTGTCACCGTTCGGACGCCGGCCGCGCGCTGGGCGTGAATCAGCGGCAGTTGAACCGGAGCTACGAATATCCTGGCACGCAACGGATCGACAACCAGATTCGAACCTGGTCGTATTTGCAAATGTTCGACGGCGCGCCGCGCGAGGATGAACTCAGCAAGTTTGCGAAACTGGTCGCCCTCAGCGATAAATCGGCGCCGCTGGAATTGCGGATTCGCTCGTACATGGATGTAAATTGCGCGCAATGTCATCGGCCGGGGGGCACTTCCGCCAACTTCGACGCACGCTTCGAAACGCCGTTGGAACGGGCGGATATCGTGCACTCCCCGGTGCGGAATGAATTGAATATTCCGGGCAGCCAAGTCGTGCGGCCGCGCGATCTGACTCATTCGATGCTCTATCGGCGTCTTACGAGCCAGATGCCGACGCAACGCATGCCGCCGCTCGCACGAAACGTGCTCGATCCTTTGGCGGTCGATGCCTTTGCGGAATGGATTGGCGCAATGGACGATAAAGGTCGCACGCCGAACCGATAGTTCACGCTCTCTCTTATCGCGGCCAAACTGCAAGACACAAAGGAGATCCGTGTGGCACTGGCTCTGCTAGTGTGAACGGCGGTAGAACCGATTTTCCCTTTCGACTTGCTTTAGGAAGAGACCGGAACACATACCCATATGCCAAATGGTGCATCGTTTTATCGCTTGATCTGTAAATATCGGGAGCATTGGAAACTCTTCCAACACGTGCCGCGCGGAATCAAGCCATGGGCAAAGGTTGTCGGACCGCAATCGCGTTTGCATTCATTGGATGCTTGTTGGTTTTGTCTTCGAGCGCGGCTCGCGCGGCGGATCCACCGCTCAATTTCAAGCTGAAAATTCCCTCCGCCGTCGCCTACGGCGCTGCGCGCTCGGCCGTCATATCACGCGACGGCAAAACGGCTGGGCCATCAGTCATCCGAAAGACGCGGATTTGTCGTTGGCCCGGTTCGACGCGGTAACCGGTCGGCTGGTGCGCAAATTCCCGTTCACCAAAGGCAACCTCTACGTGATCGGTGAGGTGGCGGTCGCCCCGAATCAGCGGATCCTCGCGGCCGCCGTGATGGTGAACGGCCTGCCCGGGCCACCTCGCGAAGTTTTGCAAGTTCGGCTTTGGAATCTGCTCAGCGGCAAAGAACTGCGCACCATTGAAAATGTCAAAGGAGGCGTCGGGGAGTTTGGCTTTTCTTCCGATGGAAGGATCATGGTCGCCAGCCAAGCCGCCTTCGCCGGCATCGACGACGGCAAAAGCTGGGAAGGACTTCTTCGAGTCTGGGACCTGGCCGCCAATAAGGTCATCTTTTCTCGAGAACAATTCGACGCTGTTCTGCATGCGGCGACGATTTCGCCCGATGGCAAAATGCTGTAGTGGGTGGCGGGAAAAACGCTGCATGCCACCGATCTAGCGACCGGCAAGGAGACAGCCACGGCGGACATGGCGGGCCGCGAGATGCCCAACAGCATCGCGATCTCGCCCGACGGCGCCACGATGGCGATGCAAAGCGTACACATGATCGAGATTTGGGACGTGGGCACGCTCAAGTCGCGAAAGGCCGTGGTGATCAGCCCGATCGGCGGCAATTGGCCGGCGTTCACCGCCGACAGCAAAACCGTCGCCTTTGCTGTTTATGAAAAAGTCTGCTTCTTCAATTCGCAAACCGGTGAGGCCATTGGCGCCATCACGGCCGCGCATCCGAAATACGTTCCTTCGAGCATGTCGATCTCGGGCGACGGCAAGACCATTTCAGTCGCGCAAGACGGCGGGGCGGACGTGGGCATCCAGATCTACGACGCCAGCCAACTCGAACCTCCGCCCGAGTTCAAATCGGCCGTCGACGCGCAAACACTTTTTCCTGCCCACATTCGAAAAACTAAACCGCGACGCGATTCGCTCGCCGACAAGATCGCGAAAGCCGAAGCCAAACGGGCCGCCGAAGCAGCCGCCAAAGCCGCGGCCGACGGCGCGAACACGCCGGCCGCTACCGGCGATTTGCCGGGCACGACTCAGGCAACGCCTGCGCCAACGTCCGGCGCGACATCGACCGACGCGCCGCCGGTGCGGACCACGCCGCCGATCGTCGTTAAGCCACATGCATCCGGGCCGACAAAATCCGGCGCGACCGCCGCCGCCGCGTTTGTCGGCCCGTGGACGGCGAATGAATCGCCGTTTCGCCTCGTCGTTCAGTGCGACCCACGGCTGACGATTGCGAGCGAGACCAGGCCGGCGCCGATGAGAACCGACCCGGCAATGAATCCGGATGAGCCGGCAGTGATATTCTCCATGCTCGACGAGGCAAGATAGAGGAAGCTCAATACCAATCCCCCCACGCCGGCAGCCATCGAGCATACCGCCAAAGCCACACAAGCGATTTGGAAGAAATTGAGTTTCTTGCACTCTTCAATCGGGCTCATGTTTTTCCTGTTCGGTTTTCGCCTGTGAACTGAGCGTCGGGCCTGCTTGGGCTGACGGCGCTGCGATGGCTGCCAGTTAGAGTGTGCCTGCTATTTTGAGCCGGCGATTACGACGTCGGCTTTCCGCTCCGCGGGCGTTACTTGCAGATCGACGACGTGGCCGTTGCGGACTTTGGCTTCGACCACGGTTTGATACGGCGCGTGTAGCTTGAATTCGGCGTTCCAATCGGCCGGCCAGGCGGGAATCAGCAGAATGCGGCGGCCGTTGCATTGCATCAACATCCGCTGCAAGGCGGTGCTGCCGGAGCCACCGTCGTCCATGTCGGGAATCCAATCGTTGCCGCCGCTCCAAAACCATTTGAACCGCTGGCCGCCGTAGTCGACGAACTTTCGGGTAACGAGATTTTGCGCATCGTCGGCCAGCCCGAGACACGCCGCGGTGATCGCATCCCACGCCCAGCAGACATCGCCGTGGAACCGGCGGGTATGGAACGTGTCGATCGCCAGATCCAAGCCCGAGAATCCGACGCCGTACAGCCGGTACGGAAAGATCGCATATTCCTCGGTGTTCTCTCGATTGCTCCTGCCCGCGTATTTCACCGCGGGAAGAAGAACGGGCTTATCGAACTTGAGATCGGCTGCCCGGCCGATGGGAATGGGCGGAAGATCGGCGAGTGTTTTCCGCCACATCGCCCGCTCGTCGGCCGTGGTCAGATCCTCCGGCAGCCCAATGAGCCGGGGCAAAAGGAATCGCAAGCCCGCGATTTCGGGCAGCGGATCGACCGCTTCGTGCCATGTTTCCAGCGATTGGGCGGGCTCAAAGTGGATCTTGCCGTGCGCGTCGCGCGGCCAGTGCTGGTCGTAAAAGGTGGTGATGGCGTCGGCCAGAGGCAAAAGCGTTTTGGCGGCGAAACCGCGATCTTGCGTCGTGTCGTATTCGTCGAGCATCATGGCCGTTAGCTCCAGTCCGCCGGACCAATACCAGCGGACATAGCCGTTGCGCACTTCCGTGCCCGGGTTGTCCCAGCCGAAGTCGCCATTGTTGGCGGTTCCCCAGAAAAACATCGTTTCCTGAAAGCACGCGCCGGCATGATGAAAGTAGAGCCACGTTTTGCCGGTGGCCATGGGCAGCGCATCGACATACATCTTGTACCAAGGGGCCAAAATGTCCCAATCGCCGCTCATCACGGCGGGCCAGTAGAGATGCCGCGTGTTTTGGAACCAGTAGTTGCTTCCCCAGGCGCGAAAGTCGGCGTTTACTTTTCTTCCGGCATGCGTTTCGTCGACGGTGAACAAGGCCCCGTTGAACTTGATCGGTAGATTGCCGCGGCCGCAGCAAGCGATCATGAATCGCTGGATGGCGTAGCTTTGGGCCACGGCTTCGGCGGCCTTCGAGCCCGCCACGTTGATCCAGCTTCGATTCCAGAATGCCTCCCACCAGCGATCGTGGGCTTTGCGCGCCGAATCGGAATCGACGGCGTCGGTCGCGGCGGTGAGTTTTTGCAATTGCGCGACCCATTCTTGCGGCGTGTCGGTTTGGGCGGTGAGCACGGAAATCGACAGGCGCTGGTGTTTGGCCGGCGCGGCGGAGCGGATCGAGCGGTCGCCGGCCGCGATTAGCCCGTCGCCTTTCATGCAGGCGCCGAAGGTCCGATGCTCGAGCGGATCGGGGCATTTTGCCAAGAGCGGCGAGAGATGCTGATTCTTCAGCACATCCGGATAGATCGAATGCACATCGCGGTGATACCAGACGACCTGATTGCCGTGCGGCGGCAAGACTGTGTCCGGATCGAACACGACCGGCACGTGGCCATCGTGAAATTCGAAGCGATCCTTGATTTCCTTGCTCGTGGCATCAAGCGTGATCGGCTTTTGTTCGTTGCGCCATAATTCCAGGCTGGCCTGCATCTCGAACGGTTGCGGCCCGCTGGCGTCGAGTTCGACTACGGGCCGATTCGCGTCGACCCACAGCCGGATGTCGATCGGCGAAGCGTTTCCGGCGTCGATGGCGATTTCGCCATGGCCGAGCCGCAATTCCTGTTTGAACGGCAAGCCCTTGGCGAACGGATTGGGGCTGAACTTGACGCGCACGCGCCCCAGCTTGAGCAGTTGGCTGTTCTCGCTGACGGCGTCGGACTTGGCGATATAGAACAGCAAATCGCCGTCGCTCTCGGCCCAAGCGTTGAGCGCGATGTCGCCGTTGCCGATCGGCATCGAGCCCCGACTGTCTTTGCTCGGCGAATCCCAGACGACATTGTAGCGGTCCGGGCTGCCGCCTGTTGCGGGTAAGCCGTCGTCAGCCCTCGCCGGGCCCGCCATTGCCACGGTGCACACAATCAACCAACTTGGCAAAACACGTTGAAATTTCATTCGTTGTCCGCTCTTTCGGATTGAATGTTGCCGCTCGTCCCACCGCATTCAGTTTGATTGCCCGCACGACTAGGACCAAGTCTTGGAAGTGGATTTTACGTGAATGCCGCGCGAGGGGCGGCGGCCCGGGTCGGCGGCCCGCACGAAGCCATCGGCGCTGAGCCGTTCAACGAGCGGCGCAAATTGTGAACGGCCCCTACCAGGGCCGGGCAACACCATTGCATCTCATTCCCCGGCTACACCGCTGGGCTGGGGGAATGAGCCTTTCAGGCTCGGACACGGCGCCGGGCCACGTCAAACGTCTCCGGTGAATATAGCGCAGCGAAGCCGGGCGACGTCTGTCAGAAATTTCCTTGCTGACGCGTCGGGCTAATGGGCCGATCGGCGAGTTTCGAGCATTATTAACGCAGGGCGGATGTCCGGCCGTCGGCCAACGGCCGTCAAACGGATCGGCCGGCCACTTATGTGGTGGCGTTGATGATTTCGATCATCTTGTCCAATTCGTTGATTCCTTCGATGCCTCCCTTGAGGCGCGTGAAGGGTTCGATGGCGATGCGAAGTTTCTTTCCCTTGGCGTCGAGATCTTCGAACAAGGTCGACGAATCGGCTTTCCATTGGCGAACGACGGAATGATATTTGTTGTCGCCCCCCAACGCTTCGAAGGCTTCGTAATCTTTGAGCAATGCAAGAACAGTCGGCAACCGGCTGCCACCGGCATAGTATTTCAGCTTGAGCTCTGCAAATTTGTCCAACCCGCCGAGGCGATCGAGTTCGTCGCCATTTTTTTCGAGGACTTTGTAGTCTCGCAGCGCGCGGTGCTTCTCGTTCGAACTATTTGCCTTCCATTTTGGAACTCGCGGGTCTTTCCGCGCGGCAAGCCGATTGAGTTCCGCGTCGCCGCCCGCGGCTTTGAAATCGAGATAGGTCGTCATCGCAGTGTGCCGGCTGAAGAAATCGGATTTCGTGTCGACCGTCGTATCGCCGGATTGCAGCATTTCGTTGAAAATGGCGTCGCCGCCCACATCCTTGTACGTTTTATATTTATTCAACGCGTTGATGCGCAGTTCCAAGGAGCCGGTCAGCTTCACCGAACTGTCGCCGGCGGCGATCATTTCCTTGATCGCCTTGTCGCCACCCAATTGCTCATAAACCGCATCTTCCGACGGCTCGTCTCGGTGGACCGCTTGCTGCTGCGGCGGTTGCTGGACGAGCGGTTTGGGCGGCGGATTGGCGCCGGGATCTTGCAGAATCTCGATCTTGCGTTTGAAGTCGAGCTTCAACGCAATATCCGTATTGACGGGCCAGCCGGCGGCCAGAAGGGCCTTGTCGCCTCCTAGCTGGTCATAAATTTGCTGGCGATTCGTCATTTCCGCATCGAAGGCCGGCTTGTCTTTGGCCGTCTTGACGATTTCGTCCATCAAGCTATCGAGGTCGGAATCCTTGGCGTCCAAGATCGTGGCGAAATCGAGGGCGTAGACCAAGGTCAATTGCGCGGGAGTCAGGTGCTTGGCCGCCTTCTGCAAGAATTTGATCGAGCGGCCGACGGCGTCGAAGCATCGCGGATCGACCGTGCCGTTGAGTTCGGGAGCGTCGTTTTCCAAATCGAGCGTGGCCTGCTTCATTTGAGCCACGATCTGGTCGGGCTTCATGTCGGCGATGGCTTTGAGCATCGCCGGGGTGAAGGGCTTGTTCGATTGGGGAAGTTGGCTGACGGCGTTTTCCGCCCCTTTCAGCGCGCGGTTTGGGCCCACCTGGCCGTTGGACGCCATCCCGCCCGAAAATGTCTTGAACAATTCGGGGGTTGGGAAGGAGAAGCCCCCGTCGATGGGCATTAGTTTCTTTTGGCCGCCTTGATCCTGGATCAAGATATTTCCGCAGTTTCGATCCGCCTGCAAGCTGACGAAATCGAGGATGGCGATTTTCTGCACGTCTTCGTCCGGGATCAGGGCCAGTTTCGACGGATCTTCGGTGGCCATTTCCAAGATATTGCCTTCGTTGGGAATGGCGCCTTGCACCGCGCCGACGCGTTTTTTGGCCTTGGAGCGCTCGCCCTTGGAAAATTGATCGCTTTCCAGATGGGCAACCGAGGTGGGGGCCACGCCGAAATCGAGCCCGGTGGAATTCTTGATCAAATCGTTGAATTTCGAGGTCAAAATTTCGCGTGATGCGCCGCCGCCTTCCACCATGCCTTCCTTGACGTTCTCGCCTTCCTTCGGCTTGAAGATGTGCGTCGGCTTGCCATCGGGGCCATTGACGAAGAACGAGTCGGATTCCCCCTTGCCCTTCGGCGGCTTCGCGCCGCCGCGGCGCAATCGGATCGCGATCTTTTCCTTTTCGCTGAGCGACGGGTCGGCCAGTTCCTTTTGCATCTGGGCCGCCAGCGCCAGCCGGGCCGTTTTTACGGCGTTTTGCACCTGCGCCTTGAGCGCCGAGTCGAGCGTCCGAGTCTTCTCCGCCGCCGCCAACGCTTCTTCGACGTTCTCGATCATATTGCCGGTCAGGTCGTTGCCATTCATGGTTTCGAGCGGCTTCGAGATTTTCAGCAGCCTGGCATCTTCGGCCGTATCGAGCCGTTTCTTCGCTTCATAGACTTGGAATTGGCAGATCGACTTGGTCGCCGGGAGGAGATGCGGCGATGATTGTTGCATTTCGTCGACTTTGGCGATCATCTCGTAGGTAAGACCGTCGCCGGCGGCGGCCTTGAGCACATGAGCCGCGGCAATCGCCTGATCGTTGGCGGATTTGACGGTTTCCAAAACCGTCTTTGCCCGAGTGAGCATGTCTTCGGCGGCAGCGACGCGCGTCTTGCCTTCCTTGGTGAGCGCGTTCTTGTGTTCGGCCAGATACTTCTGTGCCGCCGTTTGCAAACCGGTCACGGCCGTCGAAAGGCCGGCGATCGTGCCGGTGCCGGACTTCAGTTTTACTTGCTCGGCCAACACATTCTTCATCGCGGCGGTCACGGCCGCGAGTTTGGATGCTCCGCCATCCGTATTGGCGTCGTGCCCATCGATGGCTTCCTGGGTGATCGTTCCGTCGATCGTGGCTTTGATCTCCGAAAGATTGGCCCCATCGATCGCGGATTGGATGGCGGCGTTGTTTTTCTCGTTTTGCGGCGTCTTGTTGGCGGCGAACGCCTTGAAGATGTTTTCCATTTCGCCGACGCGTTTGCTGGATTCGGCGACCGCGAGCTTCGAGCTGAGGATCTCGACTTTAGCGATTTCCGATTCGGCCAAATCGTAGTCGGCGCCTTGCATCGCGCCGGCCAAGGTTTGCTTGGCGGTGTGCAGCGAGGCCAAGGCGCGTTGCAAATCGTCCGTGTCTTGCGGCGCCTTCTCGGCGCGTTTGAGATCTTCCTTGATCGCCTCGAGCCGGGCGGTAATCGCTTTCTTTCGCTCGTCGTTCGATTTCACCGGCTGCTTGTCTTTCGACCCACTTTGTCCCGGCAGCGGCTGATCGTCTTTCGGCTTCAGGTCCTCCGTCGAAGCCACGCGCAGCTTTTGCACCGCCTTCGTCAGCACTTCCTGCTCGAATTTTTGCCGCTCAGGGGTGAGATTCTTGGCGTCCTTCAGAAACTGCGTGGTCGAACGCAGCGACTCGTAGATCTTGGCGTAGGCACCGGCACGCTGATCGCCGGGCAGCTTTTTCACGTCGCCGATTTGCTGTTCCCAACTCGAAAGCGGCGGATATGGAGCCACTTTGCGCGGCAAGGCCCGCGGTTTTCGCTTAAGCGCTTCGTCGGTCTCGAAACGCAGTTTGCGAGCCATCCGCGGATCGAGACCGTAAAACTTGTTGTTCCACTCGAGCATGACCGAGGGATCGACCTTCGTGTCTTTCTGCGGTTGCTTTTGGTCGGTGGCCATGATCGGGTTCCTTATCGGGAGCGATTGGAGAGTGCGGAGGACATGCGGCGCCGCGGGCACACCGCTTCGGCACGATTTCAATTTCGCGAAATAGCGAAGACCAGCATGCCCCGCAAAGCCGCGAGCTTTGCAACCGGCGTCCGACTACTTCTTGACGGCAATCAGCACTTGCTTGAGCGCCTCGGTCAGCGGGGCGCGGATTTGCACGGCCACGCCGAAAGGGTTGTTCTCGCAGCCGTCGAACGTCTTGGCGTTGTTGCCCAGATAGGCCAGGGCGGCCTTGATGGCGATTTCCGACTTGTTGCGACCCATCTCCGCTTCGGGAGCCCGGCCGGCCTTCGCGGCGGCAACAAGCCCCGTCAGCGCGTCGTCGACGGTGTCGGGGAAATCGGCTTGCGCTTGTTGAATGATTCCAGAAATCCCCAACGCCAGATCGTCGCCGGTCGCCTCCAGCGAACTGACAAGCTTATCGACCGACGACATCGCCGCGGCGGCGGCCTCTTCCCACGTTTGCAACGCGGCTTCATACTTCTGCGTGTCGGGCAATGGCCCGAGCGGGCCCTTGGAGGCCGACTCGTTTTTGGCGTCGGTCGCTACGGACCCGGTTTGCGTGGGGGGCTGTGCGCCTTCGCCCACCACATCCGGATTCGTGCTCAGGCGGAATTCGGGATTGACGGACTGGCCGGCGCAATGCTTGGCGATGTTTTTCACGGCGTTGGCCACGGTAGCCGCCGGCAGCTTGGCGACCTCGAACACCAACTTACCGTCTTCGCCGAAACAGGCGCCGGTGATAAGAGCCGAGCCACCGGTCCGTTTCTTGGCGTCGGCGATCTCGGCCGGGGGAATTTTTTGTTTGCCGATCATCAGGGCGCCGTCGGTGCCACCTTTCAGCACGAGGGCGAAGTACAACCGTTTTCCCTTGGCCTGCTTCAGGCCGTCGACCAATTTTTCATCGATTTCTTGAACTGCCATGGCGGATTCCCTGGGCCAAATTCCGAATTGCAAGATACCGAGCACCGCTCACGGTCAACGCTGAGCGGCGACACAATCTAGCGCCGGTAATCGTACGGCTTCCGGCGGAATTCTATACTCGTCTTTGCCGGAGCGATTGTCAATCAGGCCGATCGCATCTTGATCGCCTAACACATCCCGGCGTGCTGTGCCTGCGCGGGTCTAAACGTCCGACCCGGCTTGGCGCGATTATTGCTATGTATTGCTATGTATTGAGGGTAATCGGCCTGCGGGCCGGTTTGGGATTTGTAGGAGCCTGATTTCTGAATTTTTGAAAGGCAGACCAATGGCTAAATATGGCAAGAAGGCCGGCGCCGAGGTTAAAAAGGCCCTGCACAAAAAGAAAAAGGGGACGCAGCATAGCGGCAAATCTGGCAAGAAAGCCAAAAGCAAGAAGCAAGCCATCGCAATCGGACTTTCCAAAGCACGGAAAAAAGGCGCGAAAGTGCCAAAGAAAAAGAAGAAAAGTTGAGCGGTCGGCAACCGCAATCTCGCTTTCGGATGCTGCCGCTTATTCCATCCACACGGTCGACGGTTTTGCGATTCGCAACGCGTCGGAAGCCGACGGGAAATTCAGCCATATCGCGGCGCGAGCAGAATCCGATCGCCGCGGCGAAGTCATTTTTCGGCCGAGCCTTAGGCGCAGCCAAACCGAGCCGGCTCAACGTGGCGGCCTAGCATCTATTGGAAGGTCCAAACGCACCGGCGATGGCGCGGCAAGCCTAAACGTTGGATTTGAACGCATCCCGTCGCCCACATGGAAGAGGAAGATGCCGACACGAAGATTAGCCGATCAGCCTGTTATCCACAATTTGCCGGTTATAACGCCTTCCGGCGACGGGCGAGGACGAATAAGCCGACGGCGTCCGAGCCGAACAACACGATCGAGGCAGGTTCCGGGACCGCCACGATTTGGAAGCCATTCACGTAGCCGTTGGCCGTTGCCGTGTCGAAGATCGTCAGCGAGGGGCTTGTCAGGCCGGTAAACAACGCGTAATCACCACCGGGCGTCCCAGATCCCGTCGTGTCGACGCTCTGCGTGTACAAATAGGTGTTGGCCGTTCCCCTGTCATGGTTGGCGTCTTGAGCGCCGGCGGCCTGACCGTAAACACTGGTGGCTGTGTTGCCGTTGATATACGTCTGTTCCACACGGCCTGACGCATCGTTCAGTTCATAGACATACACGTCGTATTGGGCATATGGAATATTCGTGATGTTGATCGTCGTATTGCCGTAGACAAATCCGTCGTTGAGTTCTTGATCGCCCCCGACGGGGCTGGCTTGGCCGACCGTGTAGGTGCCCGCTCCTGCAAACGTCAACTCGGCGGTGGTTGGCGTGCCCGTGCCGTCGTTCAGCACGAGATTGCTCCCGGAACCGCCGGTTTCGTTATTGAAATTCGTCTGGAGGATTACGCCGGCAGAATCGGTCGGCGCCAGGCTCACCGCGCCGACATTGTTGCCGCCGCCTTCGAAGTTCACGCCAATGATGCCTGCCTGTGACGCCGCAGCCATGCCCAGCCATGCCACACCGGCGGCGAATAGTTCCCGCAGCAAAAGCTTTGAATTCATCGGCGTCTCGCCACGTTTGTGAGATGGAGCCAAAAACAGGCAATGCCCCCCGCATGCCCTACTTGGGTCCCGCAATTCCTCGCACCCCCCCTCAGACGTCGTATAGTAAGTACAATCTGAAACGGCAGCAAGGAAATTTTCGGCGATTCTTGGCTGATTTTCAGATGAATCAGGGCTCGCCCGAAAAATAACTTCTCCACAGACCCTTTCCCCCGGCGGGAGAGGGCAGGCTGAGGGGCCGAGTATCGCCGAGAAGCAGCACTTTCGTTCGAACCCTGCAACGCTCCGCAGCGGCGGATTGCCCCGCTTGGGCTCCCCTTTACGTGGCGCAAGCCTTTCCGGATAATACCGATGCGCCGGTGGTCGCGAAAATACCAACTGGCCGGGCCAAACTTGGCGTGGCGGCGTAGAGTTTTTTGAATGGCCAGACGCATGCTTCCGCGGCGCTGAGCTTTCGCATCGCGCAAAACGATTGTCCGAGCCGCCTGGTCGGTGAGTCAAATCTTAGTAGTCATCGGCCCCGGTGCGGCGAGCAATCGGCGTCAAAAAAACCGTTTGGGCGACGATCCAGAAAGGGATGTGAGCGTATGGCACGAGGAGAAATCACTCGATCGAAAGGCCGCCAAGGCGGCACCGGCTCGTCGCGTGCCAACGGCGCTAATGATGAAGAAAACGGGGCTGTCGAGGCCGACGTACCCGCGGCCGACGGCTCTCCTGGGGACGCTGATCTCATCGATTCCGACTCGGCCGACCAAGCGGTGCCCGATCCGGATGCGACCGAGGAAGAAACGGCTGGCGAGGTGTCCGACGATAGTTCCGCGACCGGTGAAGAAATCGCCACCGACGAAGCATCTGGTGATGAATCGTCGTCCGATCAACCTGGGGACATTGCCGCTGCATCTGCGGCCCCCGACGACGACCCCGCCGAAACCGAAGAATGGCTCGAATCGCTGCGCTACGTGCTCGAGAGCAAAGGGCCGGAGCGGGTCAGCTATCTGCTTACAGTGCTCGAGGAAAAGGCCTACCGCTCGGGCGTCGAGTTGCCGTTCTCCGCCACGACGCCTTATATCAACAGCATCCCCGCCGATAAGCAGCCGGCCTATCCCGGAAATCGCGAGATCGAGCGCCGCATCAAAAGCATCATCCGCTGGAACGCGATGGCGATGGTCGTGCGGGCGAATAAAGAGCATCCCGGCATCGGCGGCCATATTTCGACGTTCGCCTCCGCCGCCACGCTATATGAAGTCGCCTTCAACCACTTCTTCCACGGCAAAGGCGACAATTTTTCCGGCGACCAGATCTATTTCCAGGGCCATAGTGCCCCAGGCATTTACTCCCGGGCCTTCTTGGAAGGCCGGCTGAGTGAAGAACAGCTCACGAACTTTCGCCAGGAGCTCGCTCCCGGCGGCGGGCTGTGCTCGTATCCGCATCCGTGGCTGATGCCGCATTTCTGGGAATACCCGACCGTGTCGATGGGTCTCGGGCCGATCATGGCCATCTATCAGGCGCGGTTCAACAAATATCTGCACGACCGGGGCATCAAAGACACGAGCAATTCGCACGTGTGGTGCTTCATCGGCGACGGCGAAACCGACGAGCCCGAAACGCTCGGCGCGATCACGCTCGCCTCGCGCGAAAACCTCGACAACCTGATCTTCGTCATCAACTGCAATCTGCAGCGGCTCGACGGCCCGGTTCGCGGCAATAGCAAGATTATCCAAGAACTGGAAGGCATTTTCCGCGGCGCCGGATGGAATGTGTTGAAAGTGCTCTGGGGCGACGATTGGGACGAATTGCTCGAGCGCGACAAAACCGGCCTGCTCGCCAAGCGGATGGGCGAGGTGGTCGACGGCGAATATCAAAAATACGTCGTCATGCCCGGCTCCTACATTCGCCAGCACTTTTTCGGCAAATATCCCGAGCTGCTCGAATTGGTCGCCCACTTGTCCGACGAAAAGCTCAAGAAGCTCCGCCGCGGCGGCCACGATCCGGAAAAGGTGTATGCGGCCTACAAGGCGGCCGTCGAATGCAAAGGCCGGCCGACCGTCATCCTCGCCAAGACGATCAAGGGCTATGGCCTCGGCGAAATCGGCGAAGGCCGCAACGCCACCCACCAGCAAAAGAAGCTCAACGAAGAAGAGCTGCGCGAGTTCCGCTCCCGATTCGGAATTCCGATATCCGACGAGGAAGTGGCCAAGGCGCCGTTCTATCGCCCGGCCGACGACACGCCGGAAATGAAATACCTGCACGAGCGGCGCGATGCGCTCGGCGGCTATGTGCCCGGCCGGCCGATGCTCCCGTTGGCTCTCAAGACGCCGAAGCTCGAAGAATATCAACCGTTCATCGCCAAGAGCGTCGGTCGCGAAGTGTCGACCACCACCGGCGTGGTGACGCTTATGAGCACATTGCTCAAGGACAAGAAGATCGGCAAATTTATCGTGCCGATCGTGCCCGACGAATCGCGCACCTTCGGCATGGATCCGCTCTTCAAGCAATGCGGCATTTACAACCACGTCGGCCAGCTTTACGAGCCGGTCGATTCCGATCAGGTGCTCTATTACCGCGAAGCCACCGACGGCCAGATTCTCGAAGAGGGAATCACCGAGGCCGGCTCGATGGCATCGTTCATCGCCGCAGGCACGTCGTATTGCACGCACGGCGTGGCGATGATTCCGATGTTTATCTACTACTCGATGTTCGGCTTCCAACGCATCGGCGATCTGATTTGGGCCGCCCTCGATTGCCGAGCCCGCGGGTTCATGTTCGGCGGGACCGCCGGCCGCACCACGCTCGCCGGCGAAGGCTTGCAGCATCAAGATGGCAACAGCCACCTGTTCGCGATCGCCTATCCGAATGTGCGCAGCTACGATCCGGCATTCGTATACGAATCGACCGTGATCATCCTCGACGGCATCAAGAAGATGTACGAACTCGGCGAAGATGCGATTTACTACATCACGATCGGCAACGAAAACTACGAAATGCCGGCGATGCCCGAGGGGGTGACCGAGGGAATCATCCGTGGGATTTACAAGCTGGCGACGGTGGAGGCCGGCGGCAAAACGCCGCACGTGCAACTCTTCGGCAGCGGAGCGATTCTGCGCGAAGTGCAGCGGGCCCAAAAACTGCTGGCCGAGAAATTCCACGTGTCGAGCACCGCATGGAGCGTGACCAGCTATAAGGAACTGCGGCGCGATGCCCAAGCCGCCCGCCGTTGGAATATGCTCCACCCGACGGAAAAGCCGCGAACCGGATTTTTCGAGCAAGCGATCGCCGGCGTGAAGGGGCCATTTGTGGCCGCGTCGGATTATGTCCGTAGCGTGCCGGAGCAGATCGATCCCTGGGTGCCCGGCGGATTGTATACGCTCGGCACCGACGGCTTCGGCCGCAGCGATAGCCGTGGGCCGCTACGGCGGTTCTTCGAAGTCGATGCCGAATCGGTCGCGCTCGCGGCATTGGTGCGGCTCGCCGACGACAAGCAATTCGACCGCGCGAAGCTTCCGGCCGCGATCAAGACATTGGGCATCGACCCCGACAAAGTCGACCCGACAACGGTATAAACTAGGGCGAGGGCGAGGGGTTGGTGACGCGCGAGCGGATCGCGGGCTCACGGCCACCGCACCACCTCGGGCTTGTATCCACCTCGCCCATCACCTCAGCCGTAACGCGGCCCGTCACCAGAGCCCTCACCCTAACCCCTCATCCTAACCCTCGCACATGGCCACTGAATTCAAGCTTCCTGATTTGGGCGAAAACATTCATTCCGGCGACATCGTTAGCCTGCTTGTTAAAGAGGGCGACGCGATCAACCCGCATCAGGATGTGATCGAAATTGAAACCGACAAGGCCGTGATCCCGGTTCCCTGTTCGGTCGGCGGCAAGATCTCGAAAATTCACGTCAAGCCCGGCCAGACCGTCAAAATCGGCGAAGTGTTGATGACGCTGGAAGAGTCGACCAAGGGAGTCGTTGCAGCCGGCAAGCCATCCGCAGCGCCCGCCAAGGCGGCCGCAAAACCCACGGCAGCCAAGCCGGCGACGGCGAAGCCCGAGCCGGCCAAACCAGCCGCCGCCAAGGCAGCGCTCGCCAAACCAAAACCGGCGACCGCTCCGGCGAAGGCAAAGCCGGCCGTAGCCGCCCCCACCGCAGCTCCGGCCGCGGCGCAGCCCTCCGCTTCCCCGAGAACCGGCGTGCAAACCGGCAACGGCCACTCGGCCGGTCATGTCGTCGAGCCCGCTCAAACTTCTCCGGATGGCGAAGACACGCCGCCGGCTGAAACCCCTGCCGCGCCCGCCGGCCCCGCCGTGCGGCGATTGGCGCGCGAATTGGGCGTCGATCTATCGCGTGTCAGCGGCAGCGGCACCGGCGGACGAATCACGCGCGAAGACGTGATCGGCGCCGTGCGACATGCCACGAGCACTTCCACCGGCCCGATCCCCACGGGCGCCACCGACCGCGATGCGTTTGGAAAAATTCATCGCGAACCGATCAGCAAGATGCGCAAAACGATCGCGGCCAATATGGTTCGCTCGTCGTTCACGATTCCGCATCTCACGAATTTCGACGATGCCGATATCACCGAGCTCGAGCGGATTCGCAAAGGGAGCGTGGCCGACTATGCCGGCTCGAACGTGAAGCTCACGTCGCTGGTGTTCGTGATGAAGGCCGTGGCCCTGTCGCTCAAGCAGCATCCGACGCTCAACGCTTCGCTCGACCTGGAATCGGGCCAGATCATTTACAAGGACTATGTGAATCTGGGCATCGCCGTCGACACGGCCCGAGGCTTGGTCGTGCCGGTGCTCCGCGACGTCGACCGGATGACGATTTCGCAGATCGCCCAAGCGCTGACGCTGACGGCCGAGAAGACGAAGGCGACGCAATATTCGCTCGACGATCTTCGCGGCGGCTCGTTTACGATCAGCAACCTGGGCGCGATCGGCGGCACGTATTCGACGCCGATCATCAACTATCCCGAAGTGGCGATTCTCCTAGTCGGCCGCTCGCGCAAGCTGCCCGTGGTCGTCGAAGACCGCATCGAACCGCGCCTAATGATGCCGCTAAGCCTGTCCTACGACCACCGCCTGGTAGACGGCGCCGCCGCGGCGCGCTTCTTGAATGAAGTGATCGGCTACCTGCAATCGCCCGGACGAATTCTGTTGGCGCCGTAGGGCCCTGTGGTCAGTCGGGCGAGCCACGCCGGCAGCAACGCGATCGAAGAGCGCGGGCAGAATTTCCTGAAGTCCAATGAGGATCAAGTAATTCAAGGGCGAAGTGTCGGAGACGACGATCGTTGGTCCGGCGACCTGTGCAGGGCACTAATCTGCCCATCAAGTTCTTCGCGCGTCAGTAGATCCTCAGTGACGTCGTGCCGCTTCAGCAACGCATCGGTTTCGTAGCGGAATACGCCCAGGCTTTCCGCAAGCTTGCCGTGGGATAGTCGCCCTTGCCGGTAGAGTTCGACCAGTGCGGCTTCCTTTGCGGCGGCACCCAATTCCCACAACTCGCGGCGGAATTGTTGTTCAACATCGTCGGGCAATTGAAATGAAACGGTCTGCATCACGAGATTCTCCTGGCAATAATTGTAACGCCATCCGACGGCCGCTTGCCTCGGTGCCATGTCCTCTTTGATCGTGGTCGCGTGAACCGGTTGGCGACAGCCACCGCGTCATAATTGACGCCCTGCTTTTGTGGCGAGGCCGAGGCGTATCGGGGCGGCCATCCGCGCGGCGACGCCGATATCATCATCGCCGCGACGGCGCTGGAATCAAACTGGACGCTCGTCACCGGCGACATCGCCCATTTCGGCTGGATTCCGGGTTTGGTCGTTGCAGCTCGCGCTAGTGGCCATTGTGATGGCCGCCCAACGTGACGAATCTTGGCGGTCGAAATTCTCTGACTCATGCGGAGTCTCGTCCGCATCGCTTCTAACGCAATCCGCCACCATTTCCGCGTTCTCTGCTAGCATCCAATCTAGGTGGGATAGGCTCGTATAGGTCGAATTTCGCGGTTCAGGTAGAATGGCTGGCGATGCGGATTGAAATGCATTTCTGGCCGTCGGGGGTTTGGGCGGCGTATAGTTCTCAGGAGGAGGAAGCCATGTTCGGCAAGCGAGCGAATGTCGTGATTACGGCGGCCGTGGCCGCGCTGTTGATTGGTGTGGCAAGTTGGCTGATGCCGGCCTCGCGCTCGGCTGCCCAAGACCCTGCGCTGCCGCCGCAGCCATTGCCGGATGCGGGAGCCCCTCAGCAAATCGACACTCCGGGCCAAGAGGTGCTCACCAACGGCCCGGTTCACGAAGCCTATGCCGAACCGACGGCCCTAAATCCTCAGCCGCCGATGATCGTGCCGAAGCAGCCGCCGGCGGCGGTGCAGGAAATGCCGCCGGATGTGAAGCCGGATGGCCAAAATGTCGTGTGGATTCCCGGCTATTGGGCTTGGGACGATGGCCGGCAAGATTTCATCTGGGTCAGCGGAATTTGGCGCGACACGCCGCCGAACCACGCTTGGATCGCCGGCTACTGGACCGGCACGACGGGCGGCTACCAATGGACGCCCGGCATCTGGGCCCCCTCGAATGTCGAGCAGGTGAACTACGTGCCCCAGCCGCCGAACTCGCTCGAGACCGGCCCGAACACGCCGGCCCCGACGGCGAACGATTTTTGGGTTCCCGGCACCTATGAATACGTCGAAGGGAATTGGGCATGGCGCCCCGGTTATTGGACCGCGGCCCAGCCCGACTGGATCTGGATTCCCGCCCACTACGTCTGGACGCCCAGCGGCTACCTGTTCATCCACGGGCATTGGGATTACGAACTGTCGCACCGCGGCGTGCTGTTTGCCCCGGTCGCGTTCAATTTCGGTTGGTGGGGCCCGCGGCCGATTTATTACGGTCCCGCCGTCGTGATCGATCCGGGAGTGCTGACGGCCGACTTCTTCGTCCGTCCCGGCTACTACCACTACTATTTCGGCGATTGCTACGGCCCGGCCTATGTCGGCTGGGGCTTTCATCCGTGGTTTGCCGTGGGCATCGGCTACGATCCGCTGTTCACCTATTATCGCTGGTACAATGTGCGTCGCGATCCGGGTTGGGCCATTCGGGTGAACGAGCGGTTCGTCTACATGGGCGCCCATCCCGGCGCTCGGCCGCCGCGAACCTATGCGATGTCGATTCGCGTCGGCGCGCCTGGCGGAGTGCGAATCGGCGTGACGATCAACGACTTCGCCCGCCGGGCGGGCCCGACGCATTTCCAAACTGTGTCGATGTCGCAGCGGCAAGAATATGCTCGCGAAGGGGTGCGATCGAACCGAGTCGCGCAGGAGCGGGCGATGGCCGAAACGCATCCGGGCGGCCGGCCCGGCGCCCCGCGTTCGCTCGATATGCACGCGCTCGCGCAGTCCAACGGTGGGCATTTGCCCGGCGCCGCTCCAGGCCGCACCGGCGCGATGGCCGAGCGTGGGCCTGAGAACCGCGGTGTGACGAACACGGGTCGTTCCGGAGTGACCAACTCGGCGGTTCGGCCTGGCACTACGCCGACGACCGGCCGCCCCGGCTTCCCGCCCGGCGTGCCAAGCCGCACTCCGTCGAACACGAAGAAACCGCCGGAGGATAAAGGCGGCGGCCGCGACAGCGGCGGCAGATATTTGATCCAGCCGAATGGCAACGCGGCGAGCTTGGCGAGCCAAGTGCCGGCGGAGCCTCGTCCGGATCAATCGCAGGCCGATCAGTCGCAAGCCGACTTGTCTCAGCCTAGCGCGCCCGGCGCCGACCTGGGGCAGCAAGCAATGCCCGACTTCGGAACGTTTGGCGGACTGGTTGTTCCAAGCAGGATTGGGTCGGGAGCGGCCCCCTCGAATTCGGCCTTCGGGGCCGACGACAACGCGGCCCTCCAAGCCACCGGTGGCAAGGACCCGATCAAGCCTTTGATCCTGTCGCCGCAATTGTCGCCACAGCTTTCGCAGATCGGCGCCAGCGGTCGCGGGCAGTTTGGGGCGGGTCTGTCCGCCAACTCGTATTTGCCGTTCACCTCGCCGTCGTCGCTGTTGCACGAAGTGGGCGATCCGGCGCTGCGCGATTCCGCGACCGATCCGATCCATCCGCTAACGCTCATTCCCCCGATCTCGCTGCCCCTTGGGAATTCGCAATTCGGACTGCCGAGCGCTCCGAGCAACAGGTCTGGCTCGGTGTCGCAGGAGAAAGACCCGGTTCGTCCTTTGCGCATCGCCCCGCCGAACGGTTCGTGAAGTTTGCCGAGGATTCGAATCGCGTTTAGATCGCGCGGATTTTCCTCCTCGGTGGGTTAACATCGGCGGCGCACGACGGTATGGTGCTATATGCGCTCGCTCGAGTGCAAGGGCGCTCGTCGTTCGGGCGCTTGTTGAATAGAATGGTGTCACGAACCAATTGCGATTTGGTTTCTCATTGGTGACACGCTTTCTGGTCGCCGAAATCGTATGAGTGATTTGCGGGATACCATCGCTGTGGGAGGCCACGCGGCTTCGCCGATCGAAGCGGCGCCGGCCGGCAATGATTCTACCGCGCGCGGCGATCCCTCGGCATCGTTCAGCGATCGGGTGCGATCCTTGCGGCTGGCGACGCCGAGCGGTTCAACGGCCCGGCCGCGCAGCGCGTGGCTTCCGTGGGGATTGACCGCGATCGCGCTGGCCACTGCGGCTGCATTCGGCTGGCGAGCCTATCGGATCTCGCCGGCGGATTCGGCTCCAGTCGCCGAGCAATCTAGCGCAAGCGACGGCAATGCATCCGGCAAATCTTCGGGCGGTTTGTCTTCGTCGGCCAGTACTATCTCGAATCCGGCCGACCCGAGCGCATCGCCCTCCGCCGCGGCCGGCGAAGTCGTTCTCGATTCGAAGGGCTATTTGATCGCCGCCCATCAAATTCAGCTCAGCCCGCAGGTGGGGGGCGAGATCATCTGGATCGATCCGAATTTCAAGGAAGGGGCCGTCTATCGAAAGGGAGACCGGCTCGCCGAAATCGATCCCGTGCTTTTCGCCGCCCAACTCGATAGCGCCAACGCCGCCCTGCAAGTCGCCCAGACGAATCTCGCCCAGGTCGAAACCGGTTCGTCGCTCGAAGAAATCGAAGCGGCCAAAGATCAATTGAGGAATATGGCGGCGAAATTGGAACTGTCGAAGATCGACGAGCGCTATTTCGAGGCCGCCGGCTTCGCCATCACGCAGCACGACAAAGACAAAGCCGCCGCCCAAGTGCGCGTCGATAAATCGGCCTACGACGGCCAGCAGGCCACGGTCATTAAGCTGGAAACCGCATTGCAGGAGCAGCGGCTCGTGGCGAAAGCCAACGTGCTTTCCGCCCAGGCTGCCGTGGCACAGGCGGTGAAACAGTTGAAAAACTGCACCATCCTCGCCCCCACCAGCGGCATTATTCTCAGCAAAAAAGCGGAGCTCGGCGGCTACGTGAATCCACTGGCCTTCGGCGCCGCCGGCTATCTCTGCGAAATTGCCGATCTAAAAGATCTCGAAGTCGAACTGGATATTCAGGAGCGCGATATCAGCCTCGTCTATCCCGGCCAGAAATGCCGCATCATGCCCGAGGCAGGGCAACACGACAACGCATTCCTCAAAACGCACCCGAGCGGTTACGACGGCGTGGTGTCGCGGCGGATGCCCGTGGCCAACCGCGCGAAAGGGGCCGTCACCGTGCGCGTCAAAGTCGATATTCCCGAAAGCGAAACCAGCGGCCAATATCTCCTGCCCGACATGGGCGTGCTGGTGTCGTTCCTAAAGTGACGGCTGGTGGCATCGGGCCGGAGAGCTTGGCTCAAGTAGGTCAGGCTTTCCAGCCTGACGAAACACCATCCAGCGTGCAGTTTTGCGAAACACTCTCGCCGCGGAGACGAACTGAATGGATTCGCAATCGATCGTTCGCGTGGCGAATGTCCACAAATTCTTCCGCCGCGGCAGCGAACAAATCGACGTGCTCTTGGATCTGAGCCTCAGCGTGCCCCAAGGTGAATTTTTGGCATTGATGGGCCCCAGCGGCTCGGGCAAGACAACGCTGCTGAATCTGATCGCCGGGCTCGATCGGCCAAGCCAAGGCACGATCGAAGTCGGCCCCGACACGATCAGCCAGATGAGCGAAGCCAGCCTCGCCAAATGGCGAACGCGAAACGTCGGCTTCGTGTTCCAGTTCTACAATCTGCTTCCGGTGCTGACGGCGTATGAAAACGTCGAACTGCCGCTATTGCTGGTGCCGATGTCGAAAGCCGAGCGGCGGCGGCAAGTCAGCAATGCACTCGATCTGGTGGGGCTGGCAAACCGCATGCGCCATCGACCGGGACAGCTTTCCGGCGGCCAGCAGCAACGCGTCGGCATTGCCCGGGCAATCGCCACCGATCCGACCTTGATCGTGGCCGACGAACCGACGGGCGATCTCGACACGAAATCGGCCCACGAAATCCTCGATCTGATGATCGAATTGAAAAACAGTTTGAACAAAACGATTCTGATGGTGACCCACGACCCGAAAGCCGCGGCCCGCGCCGAGCGGATATTGCATCTGGAAAAAGGCCAACTCGTCAGCGAAACAATTCCCGACGACGGCCCGCCGGCCAGCTTGCCGCTGCACGCCTCGCGCGGCGGTTAAGTGGCAGGCACACTCCGTGTGCCGTCTGCCGCACGTTGGACGGAGAGCTGCTTTCAGGGCCTAGCACGACCCCACAGCAGGGCCGACGGCACACGGAGTGTGCCTGCTACTTTGGGCGACCAACCACGTTTGAAAAGCGACCATGAGCCATCTCGATCGCGCATTTCTGTACTTCATGGATGATTGGCGGAATCCCGTCGGCGTCGCGGCGGTCGTGGCAATCGCGTTTGTTTCGATTTTGTTTTGGGAACAGTCGCGGTTCGTTGCCCGCAGCTTGCGGCGGAATATCTTGCGCAGCACGCTCACCGGCCTGGCGACTTTCGTACTCGTGCTGGTGATCACGCTGATCTGGAGCGCCTTGGCATTTCTCGACAAGGAAACCGAGTCGAAAAGCCATAATCTCAAGGCCCTGATTACGGAGAAGTACGAAAGCCCGAGCCAAATGCCGTGGTCGTATGCCGAAACGCTTTCCGAAGGAGCGCCGAGCAAGAAGGGCGACTACCGCGTCGATCCGAATAAAGACGCGATGGCTTGGGCTTTTTATATCGGCACGCTCGATCCCGGCGCAAAGCAAACGCGGGAAAGCATTTTGTTCTTCTTCGTCATGGATCCGCGAAAGGTGTTGTCGGTCGACGAGCATGGCAAATGGACGTCGATGATGGACGAAGGCATCAACGAAGTGTCGGAAGCCGACAAGCGGACCCTCTTGGCCGCGCTCAAAGACATGCAGGAAAATCCTTACAAAGTGATCATGGGCAGCGGCCGGCTGGCGGCGATTCATAAGAAAGTCGGCGAGCGGATCAAAGTCACCAGCTTGAATTATCAGGGCCTCGACCTGGAATGCGAAATTTGCGGAGTGCTGCCCGGGTCGCGCTACGAGCAAAATGCCGTGATGAACTACGATTACCTCGACGGAGCGATTCGGGCCTACAACAAGGGGAAATCGAAAGACCAGCAACACCCGATGACCGATAAATCGCTGGCGCTGGTGTTTGTGCGCGTGCCGGATATGCCGACCTACGACCGCGTGGCGGCCCAAATCAGTTCGTCGCCCGAGTTTCGCTCGCCCGCCGTGAAATGCGAAACACTCTCCTCGGGCATTGCGTCGTTCTTGGATCCGTTCAAAGACATTTTGTTCGGCCTGCGCTGGATTCTGGTTCCAGCGATGTTCCTCACGATTTCGCTGGTGATCGCCAATGCGATCAGCATCAGCGTTCGCGAGCGGCGCGTGGAAATGGCGGTGCTGAAGGTGCTTGGCTTTTCGCCGAACCAGATTCTGCTGCTGGTGCTTTCCGAGGCGCTGTTGATCGGCTGCCTGAGCGGCACGATCAGCGCCGTGGCCACGTGGCTGGTGGTCAATCAATTGATCGACGGGATCGCGATACCGCTCGGCTTTTTCAGCAAGTTTTATGTCGACGGGGCCGCGCCATGGTGGGGGCTTGCCATTGGCTCAAGCACGGCCTTGATCGGCAGCTTGATTCCCGCCTGGTCGGCCCGGAGTGTGAAAGTGTCGGAAGTGTTTTCCAAAGTGGCTTGACAACGTAGCAGGCACATTCCATGTGCCGTCTGCCCTGCTCGGTGCGCAACCCGCTGTGGCGCGCAGACGGCACACGGAGTGTGCCTGCTACGTTGACTGCGGCTCCGCCGGTGTGCCAGTGGCACACGCGGGATCAACACTCGAACCAAACCATGAAACACATACTCCTCTTACTGTTCGCGGCCGCCGGGGCGGCGCTTGCAAACGCGGTTGCGATTGTGGTCGTGCTCGTGCTTGTGGTCAGCCTGTTCTTGTTCGCCCTGATGATCTTGCAAGCGATCGGCCTCGCGCCGCGCGTTCCGCTGGGTTACAGTTTTCGCAATTTGATGGTCCGCTGGCGCACCACGCTTCTGACCACGCTGGCCTTCACGCTCGTTGTGGCCCTGATGACCGTGATGCTCGCTTTCGTCAATGGGATGTATGCGATCACCCAGGGAAGCTGCGTGCCGGGAAACATCATCGTCTTGTCCGACGGAGCGCTCGACGAAGTGTTCAGCGATTTGGGCTATGGCGATATCGACCTGTTGGCCAATCGCGACTACGTGAAAAAGATCAAATCCGTTTCCGGCGATCAAACGCTCGAAACGCCGATGCTGAGTTGGGAACTGTATCAGGTGATCAACCAGGCGTTGCCCAATCCCGCGCCGGGAGGCCGGGCCCATCGTATGGTGCAGGTGCGCGGCGTCGAAGATCCCGAACTCGCGGCGATGGTCCATCAGCTCACGCTTCGCGACGGCGGCCGCTGGTTCGATAAAGGGGCCGGCGTGCAAGCAGTCGCCGGCGGCGGGAGCGAGCAATTCGTGCAAGCCGTGCTCGGCGAAGGGATTGCCCGGGAGTTGGGGCATGATGCGGGCAAGCCGTCGCTCGCGATCGGCGATACGTTCACGCTCGGGCCGCGGAAATGGGTCGTCGTCGGCATCATGAACTCGGCCGGCAAAACCTTCGACTCCGAAGTCTGGGCTAAGCGCAAGGTGACCGGCGAGATGATGCGGAAAGATTCGCGCAGCACGGCCGTGTTTCGCGTGGCCGACGGCTTCGATCCGGCCGAGGTGGCCAAACGCATGACGACCGAGTTCAAAAGCCCTGCCATCCTCGCTCAGACCGAGCAAACCTATTTCGAATCGCTTAATGAGACGAACAAGCAATTTCTCGTGATCATCATTTTCGTGGCGGCCCTGATGGCCATCGGCGGGATTTTCGGCGTGATGAACACGATGTTTGCCGCGGTCGCCCAGCGGACGCGCGAAATCGGCATGCTGCGGATCCTCGGCTTCGCGCGCTGGCAGGTGCTCGTGGCATTTTTTCTCGAAGCGATCTTGTTGTCGCTGCTCGGCGGAGCAGTCGGCTGCGCGATCGGCTGGTGGTGCAACGGCCTGGCGGCCACGAGCGAAATGCGGGGCAAAAGCGTGATGCTGAAATTGGTCGTCGATGCCCGGATCATCGGCATCGGCATGCTCTTCTCGATCGTGATGGGCTGCCTCGGCGGATTGCTGCCCGCGCTATCGGCGATCCGCCTGAAGATGCTCGATTCGCTCCGGTGAGAACGCCATTCCACACGGAGCCCGCAGCGCAAGCAAGGATTGTTAATCCTCGATTGGGGACGCTGGGCTAAAAGCCCATGAAGAGCCGGGCCACCAGCAATCCGCAGTGGAGCAGGAACGACGCTTCATGAGCGCCGTCGTCGGCAGCGAGCATGCTGCCGGCCATCGGCGCTCCGGATATTCCCGCGGCCTGGAACCTGGCGGCCCGCGCGGCTTCTTGTTCGCGATCGCATTGGGCCGCCTCGATTCCGCCGCCGTGAATCCATTCGACCAATCGCGAGAGCTTGTCGGCGTCGAACCACATTCCGTGGGGCTTGCAATAGTCGACGATCACTCCGCTGCGATGCTCGTAGTTTTGCCGCAGCATCAAGGTGCTGCAAACGGGGCAGGGCAAATAGCCCCGCGACATGCCGGTCGATTTTCCCGCCGTTGGCAGATGGCGGCTGAAATCGGTTCGCAGCCACTTTTCCGCCGTTTCGCCGGTTTGCCGGGCATGGTCGATCAATTGCTGAAAGATGGCGATTTCGATCCACAGCCCGGCACAGATGCGGCATTCCATGATGCCGAATCCGCCGACCGGGCGGCTAAACAAGCGATGATCGCCGCGGCAGATGGGGCACGTCAGCAGTGTGTCGACATTGTCGAGCGGCTCGGCCGCCAACGGCTTGCCGCAATGGTCGCAGAACCGCGCCTGATCGCTCACTCGGGCAAAGCACTGCGGGCAGATCGTGTCGAGGTCTTGTTCGCGAAGCGTGAAATCGGCGCTGCAATATTCGCAGCGCGTGCTTCCTTCATGCCGCGGCGCACCGCATGAGGAGCACCGCACCACCGCCGCATCGTGTCCTTGCGGCTGATGAACCGTCAGCACTTCGCCGCACCGGCAGCGAAACCGGCTGCCGATTTCGCGCCCCGTGGCGTCGTACTGCCGCTGACATTTCGGACAAGCAACAAGGAGACGCATAGTGCACTTCAGGCTTTCCAGCGTGTCGATATCGTGACGAGAACTAGATTGGCGACTACAACTTCGATGGGACGGGATCGTCGAATTCGAAGTTCGCGAGCGACATCTTCGTCTCAGCAGGAGTAAGCAGCAGAACGGTGCGGATGTCGGCCTGCACGTCATCCGGCAGGTGCCCGAGGTAGTTCCAAATGCATTGGCTGCGCTGCGGCTTACTTTGCCCGGCAAAATCAGGATCGATGATTCGCAACCGCACTGAAACGGAGTCCTGCCGATAAAGGTCGATCCGTGGTACGTTGACAGCCATTTAGACCCTCCCGTCAATGGATAATGGCGACGGCAGCCGCCAAAAACGCTTCGGCTTCATCTGCGCGAACAGAATGAGGCGTGTAGCGAAGATCAGTGGGCCAATCAGCCACGAGCGTGAAATGTTGCGTAATCTCGCGCGGATACCGCGCCCCTCCGTTGACTAGATATACGCTCCGAAGCCACTCGAATTCATGAGCTTTGCTGCCTCTGAACGACCTGATTATATCAGGCCGAGCGCTCGCGGGCATTGCCATGATAACCAGGGCCTTCAGGATGCACTCGATTCCATATCCGGCAAGGTAGATTGTGCCGGTCGTGTAGCCAGCTCTCAAGAGAACTTCCGCTTCCTCGTACCGCTGGAAGGCGCAGCGGTAGAATCGCCGTGCGTCTTGCGAACCGGGAATTGCCATGGGTTTTGGCTCGCCATACCTTCTAACTTAAATCCAACATCCGCTCTAGCGCGATCAGGGCCCAGCGGGCGGTTTCGTCGTCGACGCGGATGATGTTTACCGGCGTGCCGGCGGCCAGATTTTCCAGGCTCCAGCAAAGATGCGCCAAATCGATGCGATACATCGTCGCACACATGCACACCACCGGCGAAAGAAAATGAATCTCCTGCTCCGGATGGGCATGCTTCAGGCGGTTCACCAAATGCAGCTCCGTGCCGATCGCCCAGCGTGTTCCCGGCGGCGCGGTTTCGACTTCGCGAATGATCCGGCTTGTGGAGCCGCGCAGGTCGGCCTTATCGACCACTTCCATCGAGCATTCCGGATGCACCAGCACTTTGATGGCCGGATATCGTGCTCGAAGCTGGTCGACGTGTTCGGGGCGAAACATGGCATGCACGCTGCAATGCCCCTGCCACAACAGCACTCGGCTATCCACGAGCTGTTCGACCGTGTTGCCGCCGAACTCGCCGCCGGTCTCTTCGGCATGCGGATTCCAAACCGCCATTTCCTCCAGCGGAATGCCCATCGCCCGGGCCGTGTTGCGTCCCAAATGCTGATCCGGGAAAAATAACACACGCCGCGTGCGGTCGAACGCCCAGCGCAGCACCGCGGCCGCATTGCTCGACGTGCAAACAATGCCGCCGTGCCGGCCGCAGAATGCCTTCAGCGATGCGGCGGAATTGATATATGTCACCGGCGTGATTTCGCGCGTGTCCATCACTTCGCCGAGCGCATCCCAGCAGCTTTCGACTTGCTCGATCGCGGCCATGTCGGCCATCGAGCAGCCGGCCGCCAGATCGGGAAGCACCACCGTCACACGCTCCCCGCCGCGCTCGGCCAATCGCTCCGGCCGGTTGGCCAGCACATCGGCCGTCTCGGCC
This sequence comes from Pirellulales bacterium, assembly GCA_036267355.1. Lineage (NCBI taxonomy): Bacteria > Pseudomonadati > Planctomycetota > Planctomycetia > Pirellulales > Pirellulales bacterium. The sequence continues at coordinate 71,523 of DATAWG010000043.1, forward strand.
ATGAAATGCACGCCGCAAAACACGATCGCCCGGCAATCGCGGCTATCCGCCGCCAGTTTGCTTAGCTGGTAGCTATCTCCCTGAAGATCCGATAATCCGATCACTTCGTCTTGCTGATAGTGGTGGCCGAGGATCCGCAGCCGCGAGCCCATTTCGGCGCGAATGGCCGCGATTCGCGCGTGCAGTTCGTCATTTGCCAGCGATTTATAGGGCTTCAGTTCGAAGCCGGCCGGCTGGGTGGGAAGAGGGATAGGCATTGAAGCGCTTTTGCGTGGGGGCATGTTTGCCCATATTTCCGGCTGGCAATCTCAAGCGATTACGCCGCCGCATCTGCTAGCATCGGGCAAAAGCGGAATGCCGTTTCGCTCGAAACCGATTTCGGGCTTGGCACTTACGCTCATTCAAATTATAGGTACTGCATCTGGCAATGCCAAACGACCGTCCGCGGCGCCGCCCTGTGACGGTTCCGGATGCCCGTGGAGCTTGCAAAGCGATTGCCGCCGTGCCGCGGGACCGGCCGATAAAACAGATACCGAGCAATTGAGCCGCGAACACACGGATTATTGAATAAGGCCCGATGTCATGCCGACTTCCTTGCCCGAGGCATTCGCGCAGATTCTTGCCCAATGCCAGGCGGGGCGGGATGAGATCGCCCAGGCTTTCGAGCGCTCGTTGGGCGAGGCGGTGAGCGTGTCGGCCAACGAGCCGGCGGCATGGGATGCCGATCGCATTCCGGCCGATCTATCGGGCCCGGGGCTGGCGATGGCATTCGTCGGTCCGCAAGGCGTCGCGATTCTGCTGCTCGCGGAATCGAGCGGATTGGTGCCCAGTTGGTATAACGCTCCCGACACGAGCCAGCGCGGCCGGCTGGCGACGTTGGCCCAAGAGTTGGGAATGCTCGCATTGCCGGATTCTCTCGGGGCCGATGATTTTCAATTCCGCGCGGTGCCGTCGCTCGCGGATGTCGCGCGGCATGCGAAGCCGAAAGACGGAGCGCAAGCGATTGAACTCAGCCTGAAGGGAAAATCGCACGACGGCATCGCGCGCTTGATTTGGCCGATGAACGAAACCGGCTTTCCAACGGCCGACGCGCCGCCGGTAGCATCACCGGCCGGGCCGCCGGTGCAAGCCGCCGCCGCGGCAGCGCCGGCTGCGACGCCGAACCCAAAAGCAGCGCCGGCGGCGGCGCATGTCCCGGCCGCGCCCAAACGTTCGGCAATCGATTTGCCCGACTACACCCGCAGCCTGCTGCATATCCGAGTGCCGATCAGCGTCACGCTGGCGACGAAGCGGCAGCCGATCGGGCAGATCATGGAACTCGGCGCCGGCTCGATCATTCATTTCGACAAATCGTGCGAAGAAATGCTCGATCTCTACGTCGGCGAGCACCGTGTGGCGAAAGGCGAGGCGGTCAAGGTCGGTGAAAAATTCGGGCTGCGAATCACCTCCGTCATCTTGCCGGAAGAGCGTTTCAAGCCGGTGCCCGGGCGGTAGGAAAAAGCGATCGTCACGGCAGTGGCAGCCCGCCGCAGCAAATTAGATAACGGGCGAAATTCTTCGCAGCCCATTGGCATCCTTTGCTCCAGCTACCCCGCGGGGCAGGACCCTTCGTTGCCAATTGTCGGCATCCCTCCCAGACGGCACGAAGTGCTTTTTCCAGAAGGATTTGCGATTTCTTTCGATTAATGCGTCAAAATCGTTGCCAAAGCGGGAGCGGCGTAGTTAAATTAAACGTTGAACAGCTTGTCTTACAACAGGGATGAGGTCGGGGGACCGCCTGTCTGGCGGCGATTTTTCCGACGGCCCGACGAGAGGTAGTGCTAATGCAAAAATCCACGAGTCGACGCACGCTTCAACCTGTCTTCGAACCGATCGATTTGCTCGACAGCGACTCTCTCATGCGGCCGTTGGCGACCAACGGCTTCGACTCGCAATCAACCGACGACGACGGAAGCCTCTTCGGCGGCCTTCATTGCGAGCCAGCCGAAACGAAGCAAAACGAATTTACGGCGAATGGCATCTCGGGAAATGGCTCCGCAGTGAATGGCTCCGTTGCAGCCAGCGAACCGGGCCGACAGGAATTTGCGATTCGCGGCCTTGCGAGAAATCCACCTGCATTCACGCCAAACGGCGATTCAAACGCTAACGGCGTTGTCCTCCATCCGGCAATTCGCATTGCCGACGAATTCGAAGACGATGCCGCTGCGTCGCTCGATGACGCCGCTGCAATCGATGACGCCGCTGCAATCGATGACGCTGAATCGCAGCCCGCTTTCGCGGCCATCGGATCGATCGCGGAATCGCACTCCGAACTCGCGACAGATCAGAACAGCAGCGAGCCCATCAATGACGATCCGCATGTGAATGGCAGCCCGAGCGTCAACCGCGATGCGATTCTTAACGGCAATTCACACGTGAACGGCGATTCACACGTGAACGGATCCGCCGTGCCAGTCGCCAACGGCCAACCGAATGCGTATCGCACGGATCCTTCCGCAGAGTTGGTCGACCGAGCCGCTTTGCCAGATGCGCCACCGGTCGTCGACGCCGAACCGATGCCGCCCGTCGAACCTTCTTTGAATGGTTCGGCGCCGAATTCGCCCGCTCCAGCGGCGTTCGAAGCGCATCCGGCTTCCGGATCGCTTTTCGTGCCGTATCTTGTGACCGAAATTCGCGAATTGCGGGCCCGCACTCAGCGCCGCCGCAGTTGGTGGCGGCGGCTGTTCGGCTAAATCGATGCCCGCTCTCGCCAGATGATTGCGTGGGTTGAATTCCCGCGCACGACTGCCCGTTGAACTTGCTCCGACTTCGGCGGGCTTCTACACTTTGGGCTCCGCGTCTTGTGCCGGATTGCCTGTATTTTTGCGGCCTGATTTGCATGTTTCGTCTCGCCCGACCAATCGCTGCTCCGCCGTTGCCGCTATTGATCACTGGTGTTTCGGGCGTGGTTGGCTTCAACGCGCTCCCCTATTTCCGCTCGAAATATGCGGGCTATGTTTTGGGCGTGCGGCAGCGAGACAACTGGCGGCTGGTCGGGCCCGATATCCTGGTTTGCGACGCCGAAGACCGCGACGGCCTGACCGAACTCTTCGATCGCCATCAGTTCGCGGCCGTGTTGGATTGCGCCGGCAATTGCGCTTTGAAATCGTGCCAGCTCGATCCGGCGATGGCGTGGCGAATCAACGTCGAGGGTGTTCGCAATTTGCTGGCCGTGATCGCGGGGCGCAATGTCCGATTGGTGCATCTATCGGTCGATCTGGTGTTTTCCGGTAGCGGCGACGGCGGGCATGTCGAAGATGATCCGACCGATCCGGTCAGCGTCTACGGCGAAACGATGGTTCGGGCCGAGGAACTGATTCTGGCGGCGGATCCGGCGGCGGCCATCTTGCGAATTTCGCTGCCGATGGGAATAAGCTTCAACGGCCACGCCGGCGCCATCGATTGGATTCAATCGCGGTTTCGCAAATCGAAACCGGCCACGCTCTATTACGACGAAATCCGCACGCCCCACTATACCGACTGCCTGAATCATCTCTGCGACGCCGTGCTGGCGTCCGATCTGGCCGGCATTTATCACGCGGGCGGAGCGCGGCGGCTGAGTCTTTATCAAATCGCGCAGGTGATCAATCGCGTGGGCGGATATGATCCCGAGTTGTTGCTCGGCTGCCCGCGCCATGCGGCTGGTCCGATCCCGCCGCGAGCCGGCAATGTGGCGATGGATTCGGGCAAGCTCGCCGCCGCACTCGGCTACGAGCCGCTCGATCCGTGGCCGCTCGACGATCGTTGGGTGCCGACTGATCCCGATTGGCATCGTCGCCGCACCGCCGGCGAACCGGGCTCGCCAGCGCTCTTGGCCGAAATGCTCTACCGCAACCCGCGCCGGCTACACGAGCCCGAAGCGTTAGCAAGGCAGCACACGAGCCCGAAGCGTTAGCGAGGGAGCACACAAGCCCGAAGCGTTAGCGAGGGAGCACACTAGCCCGAAGCGTTAGCGAGGGAGCGCTGCGAAGGAACATTGCCTTCGCCTCGATCTTGATCTGTAATGAGATTGCATGTCGAGCCCAGCGTGGATGGATGATCTTGCAGCACTTCGTCCCTCGCTGACGCTTCGGGCTAGTGTCGCCAGACTATCCTGATGGCGATATGTCCGACAAAGCCATCATGCGGCGGCCAACGAATGGAGGACCGGTCATGTATCGCAAAATCCTCGTTACGCTCGACACGTCGCCCAGCGACCAGGCGATTCTCGACCACATTCGGCCGTTGGCCCGATTGATGGGAAGCCGCATCGTGTTACTGCACGTGGCCGACGGCTGGGCCGCTCGGCTTTACGGCCGCGACGCCGTCTCGCGCGAAATCACCGAAGATCGCGCGTATCTGGCCCGGATTGAAGCGCAGCTCGCGGAAGAAGGTTTTGCGGTCGAATCGGATATGGCGTTCGGCGAGCCGGCCACGCAGATCGTCGGCTGGGTCGAGCAGAAAGGCTGCGACCTGATCGCGATGAGCACCCATGGCCATCGCCTGTTGGGCGACCTGTTGCTCGGCACCACGGCCAGCCGAGTGCAACACATGGTCTACGTCCCCGTGCTCATGCTGCGAGCAAAGAAGCAGTGAGCCACGTTTGCGGCGGCGCATGTCAGCGGAGAAACGCGTCGAACGGATGCATCACCGGCGGCTAGCGCCTTGCCGCTAACACGCGCGTGT